>CALLLZ010000101.1 GCA_938008005.1 uncultured Marinicella sp.
CGTGTTCTGCATCACCTGCGGCGTTTGATTGAAATGACAATACCATCAATGCCAATATGATTGCTGTTTTCATTCTGATCCAAATTAAATAAAAGGCACATTATAGTCAGATAGCAGGTTTGACTCAATCGAATTCATGGGATTGAGTTAAAAAAATCGTTGAATAAGCTTGATTATCATCAGCAATAAAAAGGGTTGTGAGTCAAACCTTTCAAAAATGATGTTATCCAACAGTTATTATTTTAAGCTGGCATAATAGGCAGCCAGGTTATCAATGTCTGTGTCTGTTAGGCCTGCTACCATAGGCGCCATGCTTGGATCTTTGCGTTCTCCACTTTTAAAAGCTTTGATTTGTTTAACCAAATAAGCTTCTTTCTGGCCTGCCAAATTAGGCCATAGTGGACTTGCACTGATTCCAGCAATCCCATGACATGCACCACAAATAGCTGATTTAGCTTTGCCTGCCTCTATGTCGCCAGCCAATGATGAAGTGGAGCATAAAAGAGATAATACAAATAACTTGGTTTTCTTCATGATGTAGATACAAACAATTAAAATAATTGTTGAATATTCTATCATTTTTGTTGAGGTGGGCGCGTTAAATCAACAAAGTTTTACAATATTTGATGATTCCGTGCGAACTTAATTTTATGGGTTTTAAAGCACGCGAACTTCTTCTTCTAGCACAATACCAAATTTTATTTTAACGGCTCGTTTAGCCATTTTTGTCATTTTGAGTAAATCTTGACCGCTGGCATTTCCATGATTGACTAAAATCAATGCGTGTTTGTCATAAAAACCAGCATCGCCTTCCCGATGCCCCTTGAAGCCACATTGCTCTAATAACCAAGCTGCGCTGGTTTTTTGACCTTCACAATGTTTGGTTTCAAATATAGGTAAATCTTTATGTCGCCGCTGGATCCGTTGTGCCACTTGTGAATCAATCACAGGGTTCTTGAAGAAGCTACCAGCATTGGGTATTTTATATGGGTCGGGTAATTTACTTTGTCTTATTTCCGTGACAGCTTGCGCAACTTTTTTAAAGCTTGGATTTTTGCTTTGCCCAGCAAATTTTTCTTGTAGAGGTTGGTAGGATATATTCACCGGTTTGTCATTTCTTAGGTCCAAGCCAATGCGACTGATTATCCAAGGTTGGTCATGGTATTTAAATATACTGTGCCGATATGAAAACAAGCATTCCTCATTGCTGAGTCGATGGTATAAACCAGTTTGCCAGTTATATACCTCAACCCAAACTAAGCTGTCTTGTAATTCAGTGCCGTATGCCCCAATATTTTGGAAAGGGGCTGCTCCAACTAAGCCAGGTATTAATGCCAAGTTCTCAATGCCACCAAGATTTTTGTTAACAGCCCAATTGACTAAATCATTCCATGGAGTTCCTGCCCAAGCGACCACCAGATTATCCACAATTGTAATGTGTTTGCGAGGTTTAAATTGCACCACAAATCGACTTAAATTTTCGGTAAACAAGATATTGCTACCGCAGCCCATGATGAGCATTTCTGTGATTTTTATGTCTTTAGGAAGTGCTTCTAAATCACTGAGTGATTTGATTTCAGCAAATTGATCGCAATAACAATCAACTGCGAGTGTATTGTGGTTTTTGAGGCTATAATTTTCTAGTATTTTCACTGATTAACTGGTTATTTATATCTTTAATCAAAGCAGGTCCTTTGAGTACAAATCCTGAGTAAACTTGTATTAAATCTGCACCTAATACAAATTTAGTCAAGGCATCTTTTCTATCCATGATACCACCAACTGCAATAATTGGGAAATTTTTGCCTGCGAACTTTCTGACCAAAGTCAGTGTCTCGTTGGATTTATTGAACAATGGTTTACCACTTAATCCACCCATTTGTTGTACAGTGCTGGTATCACTTATTAGCTCTTCAGGCCGGTCAACAGTGGTGTTTGTACAAATGATGCCATCAAATCCAAGTGTTTTAATTTGATTTACCATAAATTCAAGTTGTTGTTGATTTTGATCGGGTGAAATTTTTACTAATGTTGGGGTGTATTGGTTGCTTTTTTGTTCACATTCGAGTTGTTTGGCTCTGATTCCAGTCAATAAATCGGTCAAAGCCTGGTCATTCTGAAGGGCTCTCAAATCAGGTGTATTGGGTGAAGATATATTAACCGTGATGTAATCACATAAACTGTGAGCTTTTTCAAAGCAATGCACATAGTCATCGACTGCTTTTTCATTAGGTGTTATTTTGTTTTTGCCAATGTTAATACCCAGTATGCCTTTGTAGTTAGAGTTTTTAACTTGCTTAACCAAGTATTCAATGCCTTTGTTGTTGAAACCCATTCGATTGATGATGGCTTCATCCGCATCCAATCTGAAAAGGCGGGGTTTGTCATTGCCGGCTTGGGGCTGAGGTGTGATGGTTCCAATTTCTAAAAAACCAAAACCTTGTTTACTTAAACCACGTATGGCGTCACCATTTTTATCAAAACCAGCAGCCAGACCAACTGGATTTGGGAAAGTGATGCCCATGAGTGTTACTGGGTTTTGTATTTGTTTTGTTTTAGCAAAGATTGACAGAGGAGAACCCAGTGCTTTAATGGCCAAATCATGGGCTAATTCAGCGGGTAGAGCCTGTAGAACTTTGCGAGCAAAAAATTCAATCATGACTTGATTCAGTAGTTGACAATGTTAGGACACTGATTTTAAATCATTTGAGGTGATTTAACATGAAATGTTTATATAACTGTTATCAGACAGGCAATTTAACCGTTGTTGTTTTGGGGGGCTTGGTTTTAAATCTATTGATATGCTAGCTAACTGAGGTTTTGCTAACTAAAAAAATTTTCCAAATTGTCAAAGTCAGTCAGTAACTCTCACTTCATCGATGATTCCCTAACAGGCTTTT
Source organism: uncultured Marinicella sp. (assembly GCA_938008005.1). Classification (GTDB taxonomy): domain Bacteria; phylum Pseudomonadota; class Gammaproteobacteria; order Xanthomonadales; family Marinicellaceae; genus Marinicella. The sequence continues at coordinate 2,901 of CALLLZ010000101.1, forward strand.
TGTCAGCTAAAATATAGATTTTATTGTTTCAGTTCGCTAGTTAAAACTATGCACTTTTAGTGCAATGCTTTTAGCTGCTACACATTTATCTTTTAGGTTTTGAAGAATAGATGACACCCTTTTAGCTTGTTGACTTTAGTCAACAGGTTTTAGAATCATCAGTTATACAGGTTGGCTGAAGCCAACTACCCATTGAAAATAAAATCATGTCTACTTTAATACCATGGAAAATTTGTCAAATAAAAACATAAGGAATATTGTTTCGATGTAAGGACTTTAGTCCGCAGAACAACCTATGGACTTTTAGTCCATAGTCGTTGAGTAATTAATCTGCAGTACTTATAGTATTTGTAGTTAAAATAAATTGCTCATGATTGTAAAAGCGGTAATTTGTTACTGACCAAGCTAAGATGTCAATAATCTGATCTCAGCGATGTTTAATTAGAATTCATACCACAAAACAATAATATCACCCCAATTTTTTATATCTTTTGTCACACAGGTGCAATTATTTTTGTAAAAAAGGTACGATATATATTGTAATCCGAGGCGCGATTAGGAAAAAACTGTAAAAAGTTCTGTATTTATAGTTATCAACCATTACTGGAAGTTAAAAAT
>CALLLZ010000102.1 GCA_938008005.1 uncultured Marinicella sp.
GTAATTTGGTCTTTATCTGGACTTAATCTGGGGTTTTTATGGAATTCAATATTACCACCCCAAGACGACTCCCACTGATGATTCAAATAGACAATTAAATTCAAACGCCGATGATGCGTAGTCAGTGGGTGGTGGGTAAAATCAACATGCGGGTCAAGCTCTTGACCATTTAAATTATTGTGTGTACCCCCGCCAATATAATGAGGGTCATAAATTAAATCAGATATACCTGTCACATCCTCCACCCACTTTAAAAAACCTTCGCTTTGAACCAAGTTGTCTAATTGTTGATAAGCATCTCCAATTTGTCCAATTGTTTGTACCACCGCTTTTTTGCCCAATGATTGGTTCTCATCAATAGCATCTTTGCTGTTAAAGGCAGGAAACTGATCTAATAATGACTGACAAAATGAGGGAGTGAAAAAATCATCAATAACCACATGCTTGAACGGCTGAGCTTGGGAAAAATTATCACAGGTAGCGGTTTTTTCCTGCAAGGTCTTTTTGTTGAGTAACTGTTCAATCATAGTTTTTTAATTATAACAAATAGTTCAATTTCCCTGAAACAAGCCGTCGTACCCTCATACTGTTATGCTGTAAACTAATTTATAAGTTTCTCCATCAAATTGAAAATCAAACCATTGAAATTTAATGTTACTATCGGGTTTAAATCACCTTACCTTGCTGGTTATACCGTCACTTTTTCTTCGGCAAGTATAAATCTGTAATTGTACCTTCAAACACCTCTGCACTCATGGCCACAGACTCAGCAAGAGTAGGGTGAGGGTGAATGGTCAAACCAATATCAGCCGCTTCACAACCCATTTCAATAGCCAAGCACAATTCACTGATTAATTCTCCGGCATTGGTTCCGACAATGCCTGCGCCTAGAATGCGATTGGTTTCAGGATCGAACAATAACTTGGTAAAACCTTCAGCACGATCATTGCCAATAGCACGTCCAGATGCTGCCCAAGGAAATTTACCTCGCTCAAAATTAATACCTTCCGCCTTCGCTTCAATTTCAGTCAAACCAACCCAAGCCACTTCTGGATCGGTGTATGCAACAGAAGGGATAACCAGAGCATCAAAAAATACTTTTTCACCATGTGCAACTTCGGCTGCGACTTTGGCTTCATGGGTGGCTTTGTGGGCTAACATCGGCTGACCGACGATGTCACCAATGGCAAAGATATGATTAACGTTGGTACGCATTTGCTTATCAACTGGAATAAAGCCGCGATCAGTGACTTCAACTCCAGCATTCGCTGCATCTATTAGTCCACCATTGGGAACACGTCCCACAGCAACCAAGACCCGGTCGTAAGTCACTTTGTCGCTGCCGTCGAACTCGACTTCAAGTCCTTCTTTATTTGCAACACATGCAGTGACTTTGGATTTCAGTTTAATTTCTTTGTATTGTTTTTTTATATGTTGCATCAAAGGCCTGACCAAATCTTTATCCGCACCAGGAATGATTTGGTCCATCATTTCTACGATGGTTATTTCTGTACCTAAGGCTGAATATACAGCGGCCATTTCTAAACCTATGATGCCACCACCAATGATCAGCATGGAGCCAGGAATTTCTTTCATCTCTAAAGCATCAGTTGAATCCATCAGACGTTCATCATCCCAAGGCATACCTGGGAGTTTAAATACTTGAGAGCCAGCTGCAATGATGCATTGTTTAAATGTTAATTTTTCACCATCAATGTTCACTGTGTGCGCATCAACAAATTTTGCCTCTCCGGTTTTGCGTTGCACTTTTCTTTGTTTGGCCATTTGGCCAACCCCGCCGGTAAGCTTTTTGACGGCTGATTGTTTAAAACTCAATAGTTTTTCTCGATCAACCTCTGGCTTACCAAAAGTTACACCATGCGAAGCCATGTGTTCAGTTTCACGAATAATGGCAGCTGTGTGTAACAAGGCTTTTGAAGGAATACAGCCGACATTTAAACACACACCCCCCAAGGATTCATAGCGTTCAACCAATGTCACTTGCATGCCTAAATCAGCGGCACGAAAGGCTGCTGTATAGCCACCAGGTCCTGAGCCAATTACCAGTAATTCGGTATCATAATCATCGTTATCAAAAGTGTTTGTTCTGGTTGGCTCAATTGTTTCTGAATTTGGTTTTGGTTGTGTTGCGACAGGCTCTTCTACCACAGTTTCTTGAAGTGCGCTTTCTTCCACTTCCATGGTGCCAATGACTTGTCCAATGGTCACATCATCACCTTCTTTGATATCCAGTGATTTGATGATTCCAGCTTGTGGGCAGGGAATTTCCATGGTGGCTTTGTCGCTTTCTAATGTGATCAACGACTGATCTTTATCGACTGAATCACCCACTTGAACCAATACTTCAATCACTGGTACATTATCAAAGTCGCCTATTTCTGGAATTTTAATCTCTGTGATATTACTCATTTTTTTCTCTTTTGTTGATTAAGAACCATCCCATAGTGGGACGCTTAATGCGTTGGCTAAAGTTTCAGCATCTTCAATAACAGCTTGGTGCTTACCATGGTCAATAACGTTAACTCGACTGGCATCTGCTAATACCAGATTAATTTCATAACTGTAATATGTGCTGTTTTTACTGCGTATTCGTTCTCTAATGATTTGTATAGCTTCAACTTCATTGAGCTTTGTCAGGCTGGTTTTTTTAATTATAGAGGGGTTCATATTGTTAACAGGTTTTTTTCGAGCCTTATAAAAAACACCATGAAAAAGATCAAAAACTCTGGGGATGGTTATGAGGTTTAGCATCAACAAACCGACCCCTAAAAAAACACCTCCAAACAAAGCAGCAAACCCAATCATGCTCCATTGTTGCATACCGCCTTCAATGAACAAAGCGATGGGTAAAACCAAACCCAGTAGCCCAAAGAAAATAAAAACCCCAGAAAACAGATAAGCCCCTTTGGTACATTTAAAAACCAATATTTCTGCATTGGATGCATCTAAACGGTGTGTTTTAAAGTTGGAACCACCACCAGCTAAAGGATGCCAATCGGTTTTTTTAGACAAAGGGTGATTGAAAACCTCAGGGTCTACGATCTTAGCGGCTTTTTTTTGAGCCTCTTCTATCAGTTTTTTTAACTTTTCAAACAAGGGCAAAACCTTACAATAACATTTTCTTCATATCCGACAAAATACTGGATAAGTACACAATAAAACGTGCTGCATCCGCACCGTCAATTACCCGATGGTCATAGCTCAAAGACAATGGAAGCATCAGTTTTGGATCAAAATCGGCACCATTCCAAACAGGCTTAATATTTGACCTAGACACACCTAAAATCGCCACTTCAGGAGAATTAATGATGGGTGTAAATGCCGTGCCACCTATGCCACCTAACGATGAAATCGATATACTTCCGCCTTGCATGTCACTAGGTGCTAATTTACCCTCACGCGCTTTGATAGAAATGTCGCGCATCTCTTTGGCTATTTCAAACACTTCTTTTTTATCACAATCGCGAATCACTGGGACCACCAGTCCATTCGGCGTATCTACAGCAATACCAATGTGAAAATATTTTTTATAAATCAAATTTTCGCCATCAACATCTAGTGATGAGTTGAATTTAGGAAACTTTTTCAGTGCTTTGGCCATCGCTTTGACGATAAAAGCCAAAGGAGTCAAGCTAAATCCTTGGGCTTTGGCATCGGCTTTGTTTTCGTTGCGAAACGCTTCCAGTTCTGTGATGTCTGCCTCATCGTATTGAGTTACATGGGGAATACGCACCCAGTTCCGATGTAAATATTTTCCAGAAATCTTCTGAATTCTACTGAGTGGCTGGCTATCTACTTCGCCAAACTCAGTGAAATCGATGGCTGGAAATGGTGGTACATCAAAGTTAGAAGTGACCACTGTTTGTCCGCTTGTCTGCATGGCAGTCTTAACATGCTGTTTGACATCTTCTCTGGTGATTCGTCCTTTACGACCAGTGCCCGTTACGGTGCTGATTTCAACACCCAGTTCACGGGCAAATTTTCTGACTGACGGTGATGCATGTGCTAATTTACCACTGGCTTGTTTTGGAATTTCGACTGGAATAGGCGGTGGCTTAGGCATTGATGGCTTTTCAATTTTAGCTGGTTCAACTGATTTAGGTTGTTCTGGTTCAGTCTGTTCTGGCTCAACTTTTTTTTCTGCCGCTTTGGATGATGTTGTTGTATTGGCAGATGTTTTGAGTGTGATCATTGCACTGCCCTCTGACACCACATCACCTTCCTTGACCAAAATCGCTTCAATGGTGCCTGCCTCTGGGCAGGGCACTTCTATGGTGGCTTTTTCAGATTCCAAAGAAATAATGGCATCTTCGGCTTGTATTTCATCACCCACTTTAACCAATACTTCAATTACTTCAACTTCATTGAAGTCACCAATGTCTGGGACGTTTATTTGTTTACTTGTCTGTTCGTTATTATGGCTCACGAGTTATTCCTCTTTCCAACTTTGTAGTCAATCACTGTGTTCACAATGTTCTGGGATCAGCTTTATCAGCATCAATGTCATAGATCTTTTTGGCTTTGGCTACTGCAGTTTTAGGCAAGTCGCCGGCTTTAACCAACTCCACAACAGTGGTATAGGCAATGTGGTTGCGGTTGACTTCAAAGAAACTACGGAGCTCTTCTCTGGTGTCACTGCGACCAAACCCATCGGTACCCAAAGTGGTGTATGAGCTGGAAACCCAAGGTCTGATTTTTTCAGCAAAATCATGGGTGTAATCCGTGGCAGCAATCACGGGTCCAACTTGTTTTCCTAAACATTGTTCCACATAGCTCAAGCGTGCCTTCTTATCGGCATTGAGACGGTTGTACCGTTGTACTGATTGGGCTTCACGCTTCAGCTCCGTGAGAGAAGTAGCACTCCAAATATCACAACTGACTTTAAAATCTTTATTCAGCATTTCGGCGGCAGCTTCCACTTCTCTGAGGATGGTACCTGAACCCAGCAATTGGGCCTTAATGGCACTTTTATTTCCTTTAGCCTTGCTGTCACCTTGACCACCATCTTTTAATAAATACATGCCTTTGATGATACCTTCTTCTTGGCCTTTGACCATTTCTGGGTGCGTATAGTTTTCATTCATTAAGGTCAAGTAAAAATACACATCTTCATTGTTAGCATACATTCGCTCAAGACCATGCTGTATGATCACCGCCACTTCATGGGCGTAGGTCGGATCATAGGAAACACAGTTGGGTACAGTAGATGCAATCAAGTGAGAATGGCCGTCTTGGTGTTGTAAACCTTCACCATTAAGAGTGGTTTTACCAGCCGTTCCGCCCAACAAAAATCCTTTGGCACGCATGTCACCTGCAGCCCAACACAGATCACCAACACGTTGATGACCAAACATTGAATAGTAAATATAGAACGGAATCATTGGGATGTTGTAATTGGCATAGGATGTGGCCGCCGCTATCCATGATGACATCGCTCCAGCTTCGGTGATGCCTTCTTGTAAGATTTGACCATCGGCTGACTCTTTGTAGAACATCAACTGATCTGAATCTTCCGGTTTATATTGTTGGCCTTGGTGCGAATAGATACCCAGCTGCCTGAACATGCCTTCCATACCGAACGTTCTGCCTTCATCACACAGGATTGGCACAATGTGCTCTTTGATTGCTTTGTCTCGAAGTAGCAATGACAAGGTGCGAACAAATGCCATCGTGGTAGAAATTTCTCTGTCACCAGTGCCTTTAGTGATGCTTTCGAATGCAGCAACACCAGGCACTTGAAGCGCCTGTTCTTTGACCACACGTTTGGGTAAATAACCGCCCAATTCTTCACGCCTTTGTTGTAAATATTTAATTTCTTCTGAATCTTCTGCAGGTTTGTAATATGGCACTTCTTCTAATTGATCATCTGCTATAGGTACTCGAAACTTATCTCTGAAACCTTTGATAGATTCGGTGTCCATTTTCTTTTGTTGGTGAGTGGTGTTCGCTGCTTGACCAGCTTGACCCATACCATAACCTTTAACCGTTTTAGCCAAGATTACAGTCGGCAGCCCTTCTGTTTCACTGGCTTGCATATAAGCAGCATACATTTTGTGAGGGTCGTGACCGCCCCGGTTTAAGCGCCAAATGTCGTCATCTGACATGTTAGAAACCATTTCTTTCAATTCAGGATATTTACCAAAGAAATGTTCTCTGACATAAGCGCCATCTTTAGATTTGTAGTTTTGGTAATCACCATCAACAGCCTCTTCCATGCGTTTACGCAATAAACCATCTTTATCTTTGGCCAATAACTTGTCCCAATAAGAACCCCATATAACCTTAATGACATTCCAGCCTGCGCCACGGAAAACACCTTCTAACTCTTGAATGATCTTACCGTTACCACGCACTGGCCCATCCAAGCGTTGTAAATTACAGTTAACCACAAATACCAGATTGTCGAGCTTCTCTCGACCAGCCAGTGAAATGGCTCCCAATGATTCGGGCTCATCCGTTTCACCATCACCCAAGAAACAGTAAACTTTCTTATCGGTTTTTTCAATCAAGCCTCGATTCTGTAAATACTTCATGAATCGTGCTTGATAAATCGCTTGTATGGGACCCAAACCCATAGAAACAGTAGCAAATTGCCAAAAATCTGGCATCAACCATGGATGAGGGTATGAGGACAATCCTTCACCATCAACTTCACGCCTGAAGTTATCCAGTTGTTTTTCATCCAATCGACCTTCTAAATAAGCACGGGCATAAAAACCAGGTGCACAATGGCCTTGAACATACAACAGATCACCACCTGATTCATGATCTGCGCCGCGAAAAAAATGATTAAAGCCTACATCATAAATGGTTGCTGCAGATGCAAAAGAAGCAATATGCCCACCCAATGCACCGGGACGACGATTGGCTCGAACTACCATAGCCATGGCGTTCCAACGAATAATGGCTCTGATTCTCCATTCCAAGTCATTATTGCCTGAACCCCGTTTCTCTTCACCAACTGGAATGGTATTTAAGTAAGCCGTGGTTGCTTGGTAAGGCAAATGCCCACCTGAACGACGATTCAGATCGATCAACTGCTCAATCAAATAATGCGCCCTTTCTGGACCTTCTTCATTGATAACTGCTGTAAGCGCATCCAGCCATTCTTGTGTTTCTGTTGGGTCCAAATCTGGGATGGTTTTGATGTTTGTCATAACTTTATTCTTTTATTTTCAGGGTTATTATTCTTGGTTATTGTTGTTGGTTGTTATTCTTGATTATTAGCTTGGCTGATTTTTTGTGCATCTACAGCAGCTATAGCAACCATATTAACAATTCTTCTGACTGATGAAGAAGGATTCAATACATGAGCAGGCAATTGAGTACCCATCAACATAGGCCCCACAGTAACGCCTTGAGAAAAATATCTTATCATGTTTAAAGCCATGGTTGCCGAATCAAGATTTGGCATAATCAGTAAATTGGCTTTTTGTTCATAATTGGCATTTGGAAAGACCTGTGCTCTGATGTTTGGCATCAATGCAAACTCAGCATCCATCTCACCTTCAACCGCTAAATCCGGGGCCAGTTTTTTAATCCGCTTCAATGCTTTACGCATCTTGTACGGACTGTTTCCTTCACGAGTACCGAAATTAGAATATGACATCAAAGCCAACCGAGGTGTCTTACCAAAAGCCTTAACTCGTTCAGCGGCACTGATGGCCATATTGGCGATCTCTTCGGCTGTAGGATTGGGGTTTACATTGGTGTCTGTAATGAAGTAGCTGCCCACATCAGTGGCCACTGCGCTTAAACCAGATGGCGTTTCATCTTTTAGGCCAATAACATCAGTAATATGTTGCAGCACTTTCTGGAATCGCCCAGTTAAGCCCGCCAACATGGCATCAGCTTCTCCGCGCTTAACCATCAAGGCAGCAATCACAGTGGTACGTGTTCTGACCACAGCTTTAGCAATTTGTGGACTGACGCCTTGTCTTTGCATGAGCGCATGATATTGCATCCAGTAATCTTTAAAGCGAGGATCATCTTGTGGGTCAACCAATTCAAAATCACGACCAATTTTTAAGTTTAATCCCACTCGTTTAATTCGTTGGTTAACCACATCTGGACGACCAATCAGTATTGGAATTGCTAATCGATCGTTATTAATATCTTGTACCGCACGCAACACGCGATCATCCTCTCCTTCCGCCAATACCACGCGCTTAAGGTCTTTGCGTGCTGCATCAAAAACTGGCCGCATCAATAGACCACTTTGGTAAACAAACTCATTGAGTTGATGTTCGTATTCTGCCATGTCTTCAATTTTTCGTGTGGCTACACCACTTTCCATCGCTGCTTTTGCCACAGCTGGCGCCACATGAATCAATATACGCGGATCAAATGGCTGAGGAATTAGATACTCTCTACCAAATTTCATTTCTTTACCACCATAAGCTTGGCTGCTGACTTCACTGACTTCCATGCGAGCCAAATGAGCCAATGCATGGACACAAGCGGTTTTCATCGGCTCATTGATACAGCTGGCCCCCACGTCCAAAGCACCACGAAAAATATAGGGAAAACACAACACATTGTTAACTTGATTTGGAAAGTCTGAACGGCCAGTCGCAATAATCGCATCAGGCCTGACTTCTAATGCCAAATTCGGCATAATTTCAGGAATTGGATTGGCCAATGCCATGATCAAGGGGTCTTTTGCCATCGGTACAATCATCTCAGGCTTCAACACACCAGCTACTGAAACACCCAAGAAAATATCCGCACCCACCAATGCATCAGTGACGGTTTGTTGTTTCACACCTTTGGAATAAGCCCGTTTACGATCTGACTCCAAATCTTCGCGACCTTCATACAAAATACCGGCTGAATCAGAAACAGTGATGTTTTCCATCCTCATGCCTAAGGCCACTAACAAATCCAAGCACGCCATGCCCGCTGCACCAGCTCCAGAAGTCACCAACTTAACTTCCGATAATTCTTTACCAACTATTTGCATGGCATTAATGACAGCCACACCACAAATAATGGCCGTACCATGCTGATCATCATGAAAAACCGGTACTTTCATGCGTTCTTTGAGTTTTTCTTCAATGTAAAAACATTCAGGTGATTTAATGTCTTCTAAATTGATACCGCCAAATGTCGGCTCTAATGACGCAATAATATCAATCAATTTATCAGGGTCTTTTTCATCAATTTCAATATCAAATACATCGATACCAGCAAATTTTTTGAACAGCACGCCTTTACCTTCCATCACTGGTTTGGCTGCCAAAGGACCAATGTCACCAAGACCCAAAACAGCCGTACCATTGGTAACCACTGCCACCATATTGGCACGCGAAGTATAATCGGCCGCACAAGTTGGGTCATCTGCGATTGCCATTGATGGCGCAGCCACACCTGGCGAATAAGCCAAGGCCAAATCCTGCTGTGTAGTCAACGCCTTGGTGGCGGTGATTTTAATTTTACCCGGCGTCGGATTCTTATGGTACTCCAAAGCCGCTTGCTTAATGTCTTCTCTTAGACTCATGGTTGTCCCCCAAAAGGCTTTCATTGAGACAAAGCGTTCAAATCTTGGCTCTGAACGCTTTATGTATTTGTATCACCGCCACTTAGATCCGCAAGTGGTGATGAGCTTTTAAAGTTTATCTTTGGTTTTACCCTTGTTCTAGTTGGCTTTCATATTCACCTTTGGTCGCCAAACCATTCATGCGAGCACGATGTGACAACTCTGCTTGTGCGGCTTTGACATTATCTTGTGGATTTCCACCCCATACTTTTAAAGCTGAAGCTTGTAAAGCACGACCATATGAAAAACTCAACGGCCAAGGTAAGTCGCCCATGCGATTCATGGCATCCAAATGTTCTGTGGCTTCAATTTCTGATTGGCCACCAGACAAAAACACAATACCAGCCAATGAACCGGGCACTGTATTGAAAAAACAGTCCAAAGTGGCTTCTGCAACTTCATCTACATCTGCCTGTTCTGTACAACCTGATCCCGGAACAACCATGCTTGATTTAAGAATACATGCTTCTAAAACCACATTTTGTTCAAACAATTGATCAAACAAAGTTTTTAAAGTAATCAATGTCACTTCGTATGCTGTTTGTAGATCATGATCACCTTCCATCAACACCTCAGGCTCAACCATCGGTACCAAA
>CALLLZ010000103.1 GCA_938008005.1 uncultured Marinicella sp.
AGATCTATACAAGAAAAAGGCACAATCACCATTTTCAAAAAGAGATAAGTCAGGTGATGCCTCACCCATAGAAAACCCCAATGCCTGATAAAAGGATTTTGATTTTTCATAATCCTTACTAGGGATAAAAACTCTGATGTCGTTTACTTTCATTTGGTGTTTCTTACTTATTCCTCATTACTTTGGGGTTCAGGTTCAAAACACCAACTCAAAGTTTCATCTGCTTTGTAGGGTGAAATAGCCAATGCTTTTTGTCCTATCATTTTGGGTACTTTTTGACTGATTTTCTTTAAAGTAATTTGTTGCAAATTAATTGGTAATCCGTAGAAAGCAGGTCCATTCAAGGAAGCGAAAGCTTCAAATTGATCCATTGCCTGTTCTTCTTCAAAAACCTGTAGATAGTTCTCTAACGCATGAGGTGCACTGAAAATACCTGCACATCCACAAGAACTTTCTTTATCACCGACTGCGTGTGGTGCTGTATCAGTACCAAGAAAGAATTTTCCAGAACCAGAAGTGGCGGCTTTTCTGAGGGCTTGTCGATGTCGTTCACGTTTGGCAACTGGCAAACAATACAGGTGTGGTTTGATACCCCCAACCAGCATGTCATTGCGATTAATTTGTAAATGATGAACAGTGATGGTAGCGGCTATATTATCACTTTGTGATTCAACAAAATCAGCCGCATCTTTGGTGGTTATGTGCTCAAAAACCACATTCAATTCAGGCATTTCTTTCAACAACGGTTGCATGATTTGCTCAATAAACACCGCCTCACGATCAAAAATATCAATCTCAGGACTGGTTACCTCACCATGTACCAATAAGGGAATGCCCTGGTTTTGCATGGCCTCAAGTATTGGGTATATTTTATTGACGTTGCTGACGCCGAAACTTGAGTTGGTGGTGGCATTGGCTGGATAAAGTTTAGCCGCCGTAAAAACGCCAGCAGCATGTCCTTTTACCAGCTCTTGCGGGTCCATACCATCTGTCAAGTAAGCCGTCATCAAAGGTTCGAACTCAGGATAATCTTGAGTAGCATGCAAAATACGATCACGGTAGGCGATGGCCATTTTTGCGGTCGTGACTGGGGTAGACAAGTTCGGCATGATGATTGCACGGCCAAACTGACGTGCCGTATAGCCAGCAACTTGTTTTAGCATCTCCCCATCGCGCAGGTGTACATGCCAATCGTCTGGTTTGGTGATTGTTATTGAGTTTAAAGCCATGCTATTGATCATATATTTGAGACACTGCAATTATACTTGTTATCAAGTACAGGAAACACTTTGATTATTCAGATGGTTTTTTGTTTTCTTTGATGTCCTCTGCCCAATAAGTGGTGCCCAATTTAGTTTTAGTTCGTTTGATTCTGTACCGGATCGTCACATCACTTTTTTTCTCACACCACACTTCATACTGTAAACGTTCTGTTCGGGGTATGTTAAATCGAATATATGGTGCTTTGGGATCATCAAGTTCAACACCAACGAACACCTGAAAACCCCATGTTCCTAACTTGTGAAAATCGCATTTTTTGATTGAACCAGAAATTGTTCTGACAATCTTTTGCTGATTATTTATTATTGGCACATCCGCATAAATCAAACGACTAAAACACAGAAAAGTCAAAATTAGGATTACTTGATTCCTCCTCAATGCACATGGCATGACATCACTCAAAACCATTGAGCAAAAATTAAATCTGACACTTTATGTGCGTACATTTCAACAACGTTCTTTAAACAAATATTCTGCTAGTTGGCTTACTTACTACTTCACCACTTCCTTAAGCTTGGCTCCATGAAAATGAACCTCTTCACCAGCAATAATGGCACTTCCATAAATCAATCGATTATTGAAATTAACCAATAAAGTGACATAATCTCCATACCCTTTTTCAAACCAAGAGAGCATAAATACTGCTTCTTCAACTTCAAAGGCCTGGTAAGGGAAAGGGCCCCACCATTTTTCAGGTTTTGACCCAGTTAAATAACGATAACTGACACCTGATTTCTCAAATTTAACGTTATATGATCTGCCACTGGTGTAGTCATATGAAATTGACGTGCCGTCAAGCTTTCTGGTCGGCTCCACCAACTGGTCATCAGCTGAAACATAAAAAACAGAGCAAATAAAAACACAAGCCAATAAAGATTTTATGTAAACCATATAAACCACCTCTTTTATTGATTAAGTTGATTCTATATTTTATCTTAAAAAAACATAAGCGACTATCTTCAATGTAAGATGTCTTTTTACCACAGTATTATTCTCTGCTAGTTATTTTAAAATTTGCTTTTTTTGAAAACCAATATTCCTTGGTCGAATGAATAATGAACATTTATTCTTTTGAAAGATTAAGCTGAAAATACACTCTGTTTTATCAGGAGATGAATTGATATGAAAAAAAGAACAATAGCCGCATTGCAATTAGGCAGTGAACTTTCAAATACAACAGCCACTGTTGATAAAATTTTGTCCTATGAACAACAAATTCAAGACTCAGATTGTGATCTTTTGGTACTCCCTGAAGCACTATTGGGGGGATATCCCAAAGGCGCTAATTTTGGTACCCGTGTAGGTTACCGAACCGAAAAAGGCAGAGACGATTTCTTACATTACTGGGAACAGGCAATTGATATAGATGGGCCGGAAGTATCAGTTTTATCTGAATTAGCGATAAGCTGCAAAACCTGTATTGTGATAGGTGTGATTGAGCGCAAAGGTTCTAGCTTATACTGTACCGCTTTATTTATCTCTGCAGATGGAGAGTTAGCTGCCTTACACCGAAAACTGATGCCAACTGCCAGTGAGCGATTGATTTGGGCCCAAGGCGACGGCTCTACTCTACCTGTCTTAGAAACCCATGCCGGAAGAGTAGGTGCTGCTATTTGCTGGGAAAACTACATGCCTTTACTAAGAACAGCCATGTATGCCAAAGGCATGGATATTTGGTGTGCACCTACAGTCGATGATCGTGAAATTTGGCAATCAAGCATGAGGCACATCGCCTATGAAGGTCGCAATTTTTTGGTCAGTGCATGTCAATACTTAGGATCACCTTCAGACCAAAGAGCCCAAGAAATTAATTGGCCAAAAAACAAACCTTTCATCCGTGGCGGCAGTGTGATTATCTCTCCGATGGGTGAAGTACTCGCTGGGCCACTTTATGACCAGGAAGGCCTTATTTCAGCTGAAATTGACCTGGATGAAATCATCAGAGCCCGTTATGATTTGGACCCAGTTGGTCACTATTCACGGCCGGATATTTTTAAACTGTTGGTTGATGAAAGTGTACGGCCTCCCTATTCATCAAATGCAGCTGATAGACAGTCTAAACCAGAATAATAAAGCTTACTTAATTCAAATGTACCTATCTACTACAACCAGGTCCACCAGAGAGCCATTTCGATATCAATAGCCAGATACTCTGCATTGCTATCATCAGCTATTTGGTGGAGAGGGGGCTTAAGAATCCCATGATAAAAAGTAGTAGATATAAAAATGCGAATGATATCAAGGAACTGTGCTTCATGGACAAAACAACACTCACAGTACAGGTGGGCGACTGTCACTCATAATTTCGTCTAAGGTTTTTTGTGCTTGTTTGACATGAGCCAAATCATTTAATTCCAACATTTCACATTCATCTTCGGTCATTTGATCAATGGTTACTGGATAATGTTTACAGTCCTCAGGGCGATCATGATAAATATCACAGGTATATTTCTTTTGACCGGGCATCTGTCGCAACCATGGACATCGGGTTAACTGTTGACCAGAACTGGGGTCTGTCCAAATTTTTCCATCATTGACATAATTGAATATGTCTGGTCTAAAAGTTTCCCAATAATCAAGTTCACTGGTCGTTGCAGACAGTCCCTCATCACTGTAATTTTTACAGCATTTACCGCATTGATTACATGCTTTCATATATCAGAGGCCTTTGTTTGATTCGTGCTTAGGCCTTTTATTTTAAGGGCCTAACAGCAGTAATTGTGCACAATAGTTTGTCTATCTGCAATTTTTTTCCATGCCCAAGGTCT
>CALLLZ010000104.1 GCA_938008005.1 uncultured Marinicella sp.
ATGGTTGAATCGACCGCAGCTAAGGCACCAGTCCAAACATCATAGGCAGAGAGGTAAATGTTGAAGGTCAAAACATCATGGCCAAATTCACCTTCCTGAAAACGCACATTGATGGCTTTGGCTTGGTCGGTGGTATTGACTATTGAATATAAAGTATTGAGGTCGTTATTAACTGTGTAATATGGGTAAATTAAAACTTCACCCAAGCCGTTTTGGCCCACTTGAACATCCCTGACTTCCTTGCCGTACAGATTGACAAAAATGACAAACAAAAACATTATTTTGGTTAGTCGATTCATGTTTGTTTTCTCCATAAAATTTATTCCATATGATTATTATAATAGCATGATCATTTATTTCAATACTATTTGTTGAAGGTAACTATATTTTTGTTTATTCCTTATACTGAATAGACTTGATTGTTGGTTTTTTTCTTGATAAAAATATTGACCTGCTTCAGCATCATTTCATTGGTGAGTCCAGCTTCAGATAGCAGCTCTTCTCTTGAGCCATGATCTTGGAATTGATCGGGTAAACCCAGGTTCAGTATCGGAGTTTGTAATTTTAATTCCTGCAATACTTCATTGACATAACTGCCAGCGCCACCTTGAATAACATTGTCTTCAACAGTAATCAAATTTTCATGGGTGCGGGCCATCTTCTCAATCATTTTACGATCAATTGGTTTGATGAACCGCATGTTAACTAGAGTGGCATCTAACTGTTCGGCAGCAATCATTGCTTCATCAAGTAAAGCACCAAATGATAAGATGGCAATTTGTTTTCCGCCTTTTCTTACGCGTTCAGCAATACCCATATCAAGTTCAGACATTTTCGGTACAATGGCTGCACCAGGTCCTTTTCCTCGAGGATAGCGCACAGCGACGGGTCCTGAGTGTTGATATCCGGTATACAGCATTTGGCGACACTCATTCTCATTTGCTGGAGCCATAATGACCATATTAGGTACACATCTGAGGAAGCTTAAGTCCATATTTCCAGCATGAGTGGCTCCATCAGGTCCAACCACACCAGCACGATCTATCGCGAATAATACATCTAGGTTTTGGATGGCCACATCATGAATCAATTGATCATATGCTCGTTGTAAAAACGTGGAATAGATAGCCACAACCGGTTTTGCACCTTCACAGGCCATGCCGGCCGCCAGTGTTACCGAGTGTTGTTCGGCGATACCAACATCGAAATACCTTTTAGGAAAAAGCTTTGAAAATTCAACCAAGCCCGATCCTTCGCGCATGGCTGGTGTGATCGCTACCAAGTGATTGTCAATACGAGCCATGTCACAAAGCCATTGTCCAAATACTTCAGTGTAGCTGGGTTTAGATGGTTTGGCTTTAGACTGAATACCTTCGGCTGGGTTGAATTGTCCCACTGCATGGTATTTGATCGGGTCTTCTTCAGCTGGTTTGTAGCCTTTGCCTTTTTTGGTGATGATGTGTAGCAGCTTGGGCCCTTCAATTTCTTTGGCTACTTCCAATTTTTCTACCAATTGATTGACGTCATGACCATCAATAGGGCCTAAATGATGAAAGCCCAGTTCTTCAAATAAGGTGTTGGGTACAAACATACCTTTGGCGTGTTCTTCCCAGCGAGACATGAATTTCCATAACCAAGATCCGCGGCGCATGATCCGTTTTGATTTTTCACGCATGCGGTTATATGTTCTACCACTAACAATTCTGATTAACATCCGAGATAAGGCGCCCACATTAGGTGATATAGACATTTCATTCTCGTTCAAAACAACCAGCATATTGGTGTCCAAGTCACCACCATGATTCAGGGCTTCATAAGCCATGCCAGCCGTCATTGCACCATCACCTATTACGGCCACCACTTCGCGTTCTGTGCCGGTGATTTGGCTGCCTAATGACATACCCAATGCAGCTCCAATTGATGTCGATGAATGACCTACTCCAAAAGTGTCGTATTCGCTTTCAGTGCGTTTAGGAAAAGGGGCTAAACCATCTTTTTGTTTGATGGTGGTTAAACGATCTTTGCGCCCAGTTAAAATTTTGTGTGGATAGGCTTGGTGGCCTACATCCCAAACAATGCGATCATGTGGGGTTTGGAATACGTAGTGTAAGGCAACTGTCAATTCAACAGTTCCCAAGCCTGAACCAAAATGCCCGCCACTTTGTGAAATTTTTTCGATTAAATAGGCGCGCAATTCATCAGCAGCCTGAGCCAGTTGCGGCTTTTCTAATTGTCGCAAATCAGCTGGGATATTGATTCTGTCTAACAATGGATACTGATTTGGTTTCGTGGTTTTCATGGTTGGCTCGCTTATTTAATTACTCAACTTTTTGCTTTACCCTGTTTTTCTACATCTGCTATAGCAGCGTTCAATTTTTGTTGATCGCCAAGGTAGTAACTTTTTATTGGTTTCAACTGGTTATCTAGTTCATATACAAGGGGTACGCCTGTTGGGATATTTAACTTTAAAATCTCTGTTTCAGAAACTTCATCTAAGTATTGAACCAACGAACGTAAGGAGTTGCCGTGAGCAGTGATAATCAGGCGTTTGCCTGCTTTGAGGTCAGGTACAATGGTTTCGTGCCAATAAGGCAGAACTCTTTCAACCGTATCTTTTAAACATTCACCCAAAGGTATTTGTTCTTTGCTCAATGCTTGGTATCGTCGATCATTGGCAATATTTCTGTCATCATCCCAATCTAATTTCGGGGGAGGTGTGGCATAACTACGCCGCCAGATATGGACTTGCTCATCGCCGTATTTCTTTGCAGTTTCAGCTTTGTTAAAACCTTGTAAAGCACCATAGTGACGTTCGTTCAAGCGCCAACTGCGACTCACAGGTAACCAAGATTGGTTCATTTTATCGGCTGCAATATTGAACGTTTTAATCGCGCGTTTTAACACCGAAGTATAGGCTTGATCAAATTCAAAACCAGCCTCTTGCAACAGTTCTCCTGCAGATTGGGCTTGGTTGATTCCATTCTCTGTCAAGTCTACATCTTTCCAACCGGTAAATCGATTGGCTAAATTCCACTCACTCTCACCGTGTCTCAATAACACCAATTTGATCATAGTTGTTTTTCTGATTTGAACGCGACAATTATACCACGGGTGTCCATATTTTCTTACAAGTCAGTCAGAATTTTGCGATGGTTTAATGCTGACTTTAAAAGATAAACTGGCGTCAAAATAAAAATAAGAATAACAGTATCAATGGGAATTAACATGAATCAAATAGAATTACAAAAAGTAATGAATGAAATAGAAGCCATTATCAACCAGCTTTCTGAATGCAACTACTGTAAGAAAGGTATAGATTATGAGAGTAAAAAATTACTTAGTGAGTTATTCAAACTAAAAATTGAAGAGGCTTGTAAGATTAAAAAAGCAAGTTAAGTTACCCTCATATTTACTAGGGGTAGATAAATAGCTTTAGAATAACCAGTTTATCATGCTCAATGATACTCCCATGAAAATCAAAGTCATAATGGTACCAACTTTCAGAAAATCACCGACACTGTAACCGCCAGGGCCCATAATTAATGCAGAAACTTGATGAGTTGGAAGGATGAAAGCATTGGATGTTGAAATCGCTACAATCAAAGCATAAACCACTGGGTTGCCACCTGTTTCAATGGCGATGTTAATGGCTAATGGTACCAATAAGACAGTTGCTCCAACATTTGACATCACCAATGAAAACAAAGTGGCTAAAATAGCCATCGCAAGTTGATAGACGATTTGTGGTACTGTGCCCAAAGTGTTGATAACATATTGAGCTATCCAAGTAGCTGCACCGGTGTTTTCCATGGCGTAGCCCAAAGGGATCAAACAAGCAAGTAAAAACACGGTTTTCCAACTGACGGCTCGATAGGCTTCATCCATATTCAGTACGCCAAAGATGACCATGCCAATGGCACCTGTGAGTAATGATAATGAAAGTTTTAAGTCGGTGAATATGACTAAAAAAATACTCAATGAAAAAAAAAGTAAGGCAAAAGGTATTTTTTGAGGTCTCTGTGGTTCAGCAGGTACATCACTGACTAATGCCACATTGCGAGAGCGACCTAGGCCCATTTGATCAGTCCAACGGCCATGTATTATAAAAGTATCACCCAGTTGTAATTCCAAATCATACATTTCTT
Source organism: uncultured Marinicella sp. (assembly GCA_938008005.1). Lineage (GTDB taxonomy): Bacteria > Pseudomonadota > Gammaproteobacteria > Xanthomonadales > Marinicellaceae > Marinicella. Next base: position 4,146 of record CALLLZ010000104.1, read on the forward strand.
CGCCGGTGTAAATGCGGTTGTTTCTTGATACGGCGAGGATGGTTATGGCGTATTCTTTTCTAAAATGAAACTCAGAAAGTTTGACTCCTAAGTATCTTGAACCAGGCACAACTACAGCTTCAGAGGTACCCGAGATAGAGGGGTTAAAGTCAAGCTTAAACTGCTTCAGTTTGGATAGTATAGTGAGATTGAATTCTTCTGCAAAACTTTTGACTTGTTCTTTGCTGCCCATTACACCCAAAATGGCACCATTCCAAATGAACTTGGTGCGTGGCGGGGATAAGGCTGATTCACCTTCAGTGAATAATGCGACGATATTAGGGATGTGAGTATCAAACTCTAATTCTTGAATCATTTTACCAACCAAAGGACTGTCTTTATTGACAATCATTTCGGTGATGTTTTTTTCAATGCCGTAGTTATCTCGAAAATATGAATCAGATCTATGATTATTAAAATGTGATACTTCTTTTGCTTTTGGCAGCAAAAACCGACCCACTACTAAAAAATATATTACCCCACTAGCCAGCAAAGCAAGCCCAATTGGTGTGGTTGAAAACAAACTGAATGTTTCCATGGTATCAGCACCTGGAGGGAGTGAACGGTTTGAGGTTTCAATCAAATCATTGAGTAAGATTAAAGGAGATGAGCCTACCATGGTAACTGTGCCACCTAGAATGGCACAAAAACCCATTGGCATTAGAAGCCTTGAAATGGGTAATTCAGCAGCGCTTGATATTTTACTCATGACTGGTAAGAACAGTGCTGTTGCACCTACATTTTGCATGAAGCCTGAAATTCCTCCAACGGTTAAAGAAACAACTGGCATCACTGTTTTTTCTGTTTTGCCGCCTATCTTTAAAATTAAGTTAGCTACCGCAGTCATCACGCCAGTTCTATCCAAACCAGCCCCTAAAATCATCACTGCAATAATGGCAATCACTGCATTGGAGGCAAAACCATCAAATAAATGTGTATCAGGTACCAGCCCTGATAAGCCCAGCATCACCAAAATCAATAAAGCCGCAACATCGATGCGAATGACTTCAGTCACAAACATCAAGATGGTATAAGCCAAAATGGCAAATACCATTAACATTTCATTGGTAAGAGGCAACATTTCCATCAGGTTTTTCGCATAATCAAATCGTAAGTGCCATGTTCGAGTCGTTGACCACGACGTTCAAATTTAGTCACTGGGCGCCACTCGGGTCTAGGAGCAAAATTACTATTGGGTTGCGATTTATCCGTTTGTTCATTTTTTTGTCCGGTTGTTTGACTGACCAGCCAATTGTTTTTCGCAAACAGTTCTTGTACTTCAAGTGCGTAAGGTTCCCAGTCAGAAGCGTAATGCAGTCTTCCATCTTTTGTTAGTTTCTTTTGGATCAGATCAAGAAAGTTTTGATTCATGATACGTCTTTTATGGTGGCGTTTTTTGTGCCAAGGATCAGGGAAAAATATATGTATAGCTGCCAAAGATTCATCTTTAATAAAGAGAGTTAACATATCCACTGCATCATTTCTTATGATGCGAACATTGGTTAATCCAAGTTCTTGAATTGACATCAACAAATGGCCCACACCAGGTAAATGAACTTCAATACCTAGGAAGTTAACCTCAGGGTATTTTTGTGCTGCGTGGATAATGGATTCACCGTTGCCAAAACCGATGTCCAGCCATACTGGGTTGTTGTTCTCAAATAGTTGATTGAAATCTATCCAAGTGGTTGGGTTAAAGGCAAACAAAGGCATCAGTTCTTCTACTGCTTTTTTTTGACCGGTAGTCATTTTGCCTTTTCGTAATACGAAGCTGCGTATTTGTCGATCAGTGGGTTCGAATTTCATGAGTTTCTGTTTATTGTGATAGACATATTTTACCGAAAGTAGTGGTTAGTTGAGCATATACTTTTTAATTTCTCATGTCAGTTAATGATTTATAGAATTGAATAATTCAAGATGATATTCCTTGATGTTTTACATTATTCAATAAAAACGCAAGCTTGGGAACAAGTTTTTAGAAAGGCGATTCTTAGTGACCCCTTATTCTATAGCGGGATAAAAGCTTAAGTGTTATATAGTTTGGCTTTTTATGGGTTAAGGAATTTGGCAGATCAATAACTGTTGTTGATTTGGACTGTATTCTCGATCAATGAAATCTTCAAGTTTTAATGTTTTTAAATCCAATAAGTGATCATGAGGGTAAGGGTTTTTATCATAGAATACCAGGTTGTTGTGGCTGAATTTTTGAATCAGTTTAACTGCCAATAGGTCTTCAATTTTTTTTTCAAAATCTTCACACCAAGGAATTTGATGTTGAACAAATAATTGTATCGTTTTGTGACTGGGGTGATGGTTGCTCATGCGAATAAACAATAATAACTCGCATACTTCATGGCTGAAGTTTAAGTTTTGTCGTTTGATATCATCCTTGACCTGATACATATGGAAACAACGCTGATGAAAAAAGCTGGCTTGGATAAGTAAAAACTGGGCCATTTGTTTATCAATGGCTAAATGTTTACTGGTTTTGGATTGATTGGCATGAAATTGTGGTTGAGTTAGGCTGTATAGGTGTCGTGCCAAAGGCCCAAACCAACCGCGTAATTGAGTACCTCTTTTTCCATGACGCAGTTTTAAGCAGCACTCTCCTGTCTGTTGATAGTTATCAATAAAGCCTACATGCCAAGTCATTTTATTTGTCGTGAGTAAAAAAACAAATATAAATGATAATCATTATCATTTCAATAAATATTAATAGTATTTGACTATGCAATGGTCAAATGAGATGATACCAAATATATTGCGCAACATATTGCGCAAAATTCATAACTTAGTAAGGTTGCAAATATTCAATGAGCAGTAAAAGTAATCGACAATCTATCACTCAATCCTTTATCGGTAAACAGGCAGAAGATCTTGGGCAGTTGATCAGTGAACAGATTAAACCAGTTTATTTGTCATTGGGCATTATTGTGCCAGTTAAGTCTTGTTCAATCATTCATCAGCTGGATAGTGAAGGGCAGGCCACCGTCACTGAATTGGCTAAATTATTGAGTCAATCTCATCAATTGGTTAAGCAGAAACTGCCTCGATTACTTAAGTTGGAATTGGTGGAATCCAGTAATGACCCAGATGATAAAAGGCGTATATTGTATCAATTAACCCCAAAGGGTAGTGATCAAGCAGAGCTATTAAGTCAATATTCAATGGCTCAAGTTTATGCAAATCTTTCAACTGAAATTAATGCCGATTTATATCAAGTACTCACCGCAGCCATACAAGGATTGAAACAAAAAGACTTGCTCACACGATTCAATGAGCAGACTGATTAGAAGGTAAATTCAAGCTTAATAACACACACGAAAATAAATAATATCATGACTAAACAAAATCAAACAAAACGCCTCATTAAAGCACCAACTGGCACACAATTGAATGCAAAATCATGGCTTACAGAAGCACCGTTAAGGATGTTGATGAATAATTTAGATCCTGAAGTGGCAGAACGACCAGAGGATTTAGTGGTTTATGGGGGGATTGGTAAAGCGGCCAGAAACTGGTCTTGTTTTGATGCCATAGTTGAAACATTAAAGAAGCTTGAAGATGATGAAACTTTGTTGGTTCAATCAGGTAAACCAGTGGGTGTTTTCAAGACCCATGCAGATGCGCCAAGGGTGCTCATTGCCAATTCGAATTTAGTTCCTGATTGGGCCAACTGGGAACATTTTAACGAGTTGGATAAAAAAGGTTTAATGATGTACGGACAAATGACGGCGGGGTCTTGGATTTACATCGGCTCTCAAGGTATCGTACAGGGCACTTATGAAACTTTTGTTGAAGCCGGTCGTCAACATTTCAATGGCAAAACGAACGGTAAGTGGGTTTTGACAGGTGGTTTAGGTGGTATGGGAGGGGCACAACCATTGGCTGCAACCATGGCCGGTTATTGCATGATCGCGGTGGAATGTGATGAAAGCCGAATCGATTTTAGGATGAAGACTGGTTATGTAGATAAAAAAGCACATTCAGTTGCCGAGGCGATGGATATCTTGAAAGAGGCCATGAAACAAGGTCAAACCATTTCGATAGGTTTGTTGGGTAATGCGGCTGATGTTTTTTCACAAATTTACGAAGCTGGGATACGTCCAGATTTAGTGACAGATCAAACTTCTGCGCATGATCCAACCAATGGTTACTTGCCACAAGGTTGGACTGTTGAACAATGGCGTAAAACGATAAAACAAACACCAGAAACAGTGGCTCAAGCGGCCAGGGAATCAATGGCCGTTCAAGTTCGTGCGATGTTGGATTTCCATGCATTAGGTATTCCAACCGTTGACTATGGAAATAACATCAGACAGGAAGCTTTTAATGTAGGTGTTAAGAACGCCTTTGATTTCCCTGGGTTTGTGCCTGCTTATGTACGCCCTTTGTTTTGTCGTGGTGTTGGACCTTTTCGTTGGGCGGCCTTATCTGGTGATCCTGAGGATATTTATAAAACCGATGCAAAAGTTAAGGAGCTCATACCGGATGATCCTCATCTTCACAACTGGTTGGATATGGCCAGAGCACGGATTCAGTTCCAAGGTTTACCTGCTCGCATCTGCTGGGTTGGTTTAGGCCAGCGGCATAAGCTTGGGTTGGCCTTCAATGAAATGGTTAAGTCAGGTGAGCTTAAAGCACCGGTAGTGATTGGTCGTGATCATTTAGACTCTGGTTCTGTGGCGTCGCCAAATCGTGAAACTGAAAGTATGGCGGATGGTTCTGATGCCGTATCAGATTGGCCTTTACTTAATGCTTTGTTAAATACAGCTGGTGGTGCTACATGGGTGTCACTGCATCATGGTGGTGGTGTAGGTATGGGCTATTCTCAACATTCTGGTGTTGTGATTTGTTGTGACGGTACTGATGCCGCAGATCAAAGAATTGAGCGGGTTTTATGGAATGACCCAGCTACTGGTGTGATGCGCCACGC
>CALLLZ010000105.1 GCA_938008005.1 uncultured Marinicella sp.
GATAACCTAAGCGGTCATAATTTAAGAAGATGAAAAATAATTATATAAGAGAACTTATACAGAAAATTAACAATGGTAATAATTCAAATATTACTGATCACTTGTGTGAATGCGCTGATTTTTTTGAATCCATAGCGATGAATAAAATAGAAATAGATGTTCATAGTATAGAAAATCTAAGAGAGTCTATTAAAAATTTTATCAATAATAATGAGTCAAAAGATCAAATCAGCACTGCAGTATGGGCACTAGGTAAGCTTGCAAATAAAAACGAAGAAGATTATTTTGTTGATCTTATACGGAAATTTATTGATGATAACTCATCAATTCTTTATCAATCTATGATTGCACTTTCAAGAATTGATATCAATATGTTTGGTAGTGAAGTCGGAAGTTTATTTGATGCAGAAAGAAATAAGTTATTGGCAAGTGAATTTTTAAAAAACAAATCAATTTAAATGTAGATGTCTTTTTTAGCTGTTAAGTAACAGTCATGGAACCACCAGCTATATTTATGATGAGCAAGATCGCATCATCACAGAAACCAAGCATAATGGTGATGTGACCTCATACAGTTATGACCTTGATGGTAATAAATTATCAACCATAACCACCAAAGCTGGTGCTCAAAAACCTTGGGTGTATCAGTATGATGTGTTGAATCGCCTCAGTCATACCACTGATGATGGTTTCAGAACAGAAGTGAGCGAATTTGATGCGATTGGTTTAAAAAGCCGCATGAATCACTCTAACGGTTCTTATACGCTATACAGCTACGATGAACAAAATCGATTAACAGGTCAGTCTACTTTTGATAGCTCAGATCAATTAATCAGTAGTTATAGTTACACCCTCAGTCCAACAGGCTTAAGAACTCAAATCGTAGAAAACAGTGGCCGAATAAGTGATTATGTTTATGATGACCTATATCGCCTAACCAGTGAAACCATCACTGATGCTGTTAATGGTAATCACCAGGCCAGTTACACCTATGATGCAGTTGGTAATCGTTTGACCAGCCAAATCAATGGTACAAGCGCAGTCTATGCTTATGATAACAATGATCGTTTGAGTCAAGCTGGTGGTATCCCTTATGATTACGATGCCAACGGAAACATGATCAAAGAAACCGAAGATGGTATCAGTAAAGACTATATCTACAACAAGAAAAATGAATTGATTGAATTCACATCAGGCACAGATACCTATCAGCATCAATATGATCCACATGGTATTCGTACTGAAAGTATTGTTAATGGAGTGATGACAGAGTACTTGATAGATCACAATCAAACCTATGCACAAGTACTGCTAGAAACCAGCCTTAGCAACCAAATCAGTTACACCTATGGTGATGACCTGTTAACTCAAGAGTCATCAAGTGGTCTGTTTTATTTTCATTATGACGGTTTGGGTTCGACTCGATTGTTAACCGACAGCACATCAAGCGTTACAGATACCTACCAGTATGATGCTTTTGGTAATCTATTGGCACAAACTGGTACGACTGAAAATAATTATTTATTTACAGGTGAACAGTTTGATCCTAATTTGGGGTTCTATTACCTGCGTGCGAGGTATATGAATCCACAAGTGGGTCGGTTTGTTTCTATGGATACCTGGGCTGGTGAAAATTACGACCCTATATCTCTTAATAAATATTTGTATGCAAATGCTGACCCTGTTAATCATGTTGACCCAACTGGAAATTTTAGTATAGGGTCATTAATGACTGGTTTAAGAGTTGGTGCAACTATAGGCAGTTATGCTCAAACTGCTTTTGCCTTTCATGAGGTAGCTACTGGAGAGTTATCAGCATTTCAATTAGGGTTAGAAATAATTGCTGGTAATGCTGGCGGGAGAATTATTAAATTATTTTCTAAGAAATTCAAGAAATGTCGAATAGGTAATAGTTTTGTTGAGGGTACTCTTATTTCAACTATAGACGGCCTTGTGCCAATAGAAGAAATTAACATTGGAGATCTAGTTTATTCATTTGAGGAGAAGTCTGGTGCTGTCGTTCTTCAAGAAGTTATACACTTGATTGAAGGCTATAAAGAACATGAGCTTGTAACTCTGGGACTTTCAAATAACGATGAAGTTGTTGTCACCGATGGACATCCATTTTATTTGATTGATGAAAACAATTGGCAGCAAGCAAAAAACCTTCAGGTTGGTGATGAATTAATTGATATTTATGGGGCTCAAGTTTCAATCTTGCAGTTGCGTTCAGATTCTTCTACTGAAAAAGTATATAATTTGACCATAGAGAACACACATAACTATTTTGTTGGTGAAGCACGTGTTCTTGTTCATAATTCAACATGTAGGATTCCTCATAGGGCTACTCCTAATTTGCCTGATAGGGATTGGGATCATATTTTTGAGCGTCATATACCTGGTGGAAGCCACCCATCGTTACAAGGTGATTTGTTTGCTGCAGGAACTACCAGAGATCAGGTTTTGCAAGCAGCAAAAAGATTGGTTTCTAGTGGTACTAGACAATCTGATCCATCGAAGGTTCGTCAAGTATTTGAAAAAAAAATGGTGATAAATGGTAAAAGAGCAAATTATAGAGTTGTTGTAGATTCTGATAATTCGAATAGAATAATTACAATGTTCCCAATTGAAGGAGGTTAGAAATGTTTGAATTAAATTTTGAGTTTCGTGAGGCAATAGTTTGTCCTGATGAATATAGTATGGGGTGGTTAACTATGCAACATAATGATCTAGTTTTAAAAAGTTCTGATCTTTCAGGACGTGGTTTGATGATGGTATTCTTTTCAATCACATCTTTGCTTGAATGCACTATTAAGTTGAATGTTAAAAAAAGTAAACCAATAAAATTTGTTGGAGAAGATAGTTCTTTTATACTGTTCTTTAAAAGAGTAAATGATGAAGTTGAAATAACTCATGAAAATAAAACTTGGTCAAAAATAGGGTTTAATGATTTTTGTCTATCGATTTGGAAGCTTTCACAATTACTTTTTGAAAATTTTAATGGTAAGTTTGAAAGTAATAATATTGCTTGGGTAGATTGGGTTAAAGTACGAAATGAAACTTTGAATGTTTACCCTAATTTGTCGTAACTGTCCTGTACAACCGTCCAAGTAATTAATACCAACAACATTGAGGTGATTTTTAGGGTGGTTAAAGGACAGGCATTGGTTGGTGTTGGTGACTTGGTTGAAAGCTTTAACGAAGTAACTGGTGAATCAGAACTTAAAGTTGTAACAGCAATACAGGACGGCAGCAATACAGCAATACAGGACAGGCATTGATTGAGGGTGATCAGTTAATGCTTTTCAGGTTTTTCGTTGCAGAAAATTGGTTGTTTGATGTGTTGATTGAGTGAGTTTTTGAAAGAATTTGGTTGGTTAGTGCTTTCTTGGATGTTTTACTGAATTTTATCCGAGTAGGATTGTTGCAGACATGATCTGCTGATTGGTTTTGATGATAATTAAGCTACTCTAGAGAAGGTTTTAACTTGATTCCAAGCGTCCACTTGCGCTTGGTTTTCTTGGAGTATTCTTTCAGTTGTGTAGCTGTTCCTACGGCTGAAAATCCGATGGATTTAAAGCCCTTTAATTCATCGATCCAAGAGTTTGGATCAATGCCGATTTCATCAATGGCCTTGGCTGTATTTACAGATATAAAGCCTGTTTTATCGTCTCTTAGACAACGTCCAGTTTCATCAACTAAATCGATGTAGCTGGTTAGGTAAAAAGGCAAGTCAGTTTCGCCTTTGCCAAAGCCAGATAGCCAAGTTGACTTATTCTCAATACGTTCTTTGATTGATTTGAATTTTGAATCGTTCAAAACTTCAGCCATACCTGCACGAATTGGATTCAAGTCTACGTAAGCCATACACGTCAAAAGTGCACGTTCATCCAACAATGCTTGGCTTTTGAAGCGTGATTCCCAAAAGTGCCCAGTACACTTATCTTCCTCGTTGGCCATACGTGCGATGTACTCATTAATAGCTTTCATATACCAAGAAATTGACATCAGTCTAGTTCGGTATTCGGCGACATATTCTTTGACTCGACTTAGCTCAGCTTCAGTTTCGATTTCACCTTTAAGGTAGCGGTCACAAAGTATGGGCAATGAGTATAAAGAATACCAAATCATTAATACTTGAGTTGCATTCCATTGTTCAGTTGAGTTTACCTTCAAAACGATGTGAAAATGATTGCTCATGATCGCATAGGAGCACACATCGATAGCGAATATGGAAGTAACTTTTTTGATGCGATCAATAAGCCAGTGGCGTCGATGTTCAAAAGACTTTCCTGTGACTTGATCTTTACCACAAAGAAAGGCTCTGCGAACGCATCGAGATACCACATGGTAATAAGGCGTTTCTTCTACACAAATTTGCTGTTTCCTAGCGACAGTCATAATAAATTCCATTTAAAAGTATGATTTTGATCAATTGAACAAACTTTTTCTGTAGCAAATCTCTGATGAGCGTGTAAGATTTAGTTGATTGAAATGCCTGTCCTGGTTTTGGTCTGTCCTCGTTTTGGTCTCCAGAAATTTACTTCTGATTAATAATTCATTCACTTAATTGGTTACAAAACATGAGTTAGATACCAATAGATTCATTCTTTTTCAAAAGCCAAATTTGATTATTTGCTGGCATAAAATAAATCAAGGACAGCAAGGTTGGGCTGAGCAACGCGAAGCCCAACATTTAAATCTTTATGTCCTTTTGGATTGTAACGTTTTTTCTGATCTTGAGTTTTTGATAATTATTATTTTTATTTATGGGGTGTTTTGTAATTTTAGATATGATGTTGGGCTTCGCAAGCTCAGCACCAAACTTGTATTAGCCCAACCACCTACCTTGCTGGTTCAAAAACTAATCAAAGTCATTTAATTAACTGTCCGTAAAAGTGGGTAAACCACACCATGTCCTTGATTAGTTTGCTTGATTAGTTATTGAAATAAGCAAGCATAATAAAGGGAGTAGGGGACTTTGTTAAGCTACTCAGAAGTACAAAAATAACCCCAAAAGTAGTAACCAGGAATTCTTCACAATAAAATCTGAAGTCTTATTTACAGAAATCTTGGGCACATAACCAATCTGTGATTACTTCATAGTATCCATCAACAAGAGGCTTGTCCCAGAAGCCTTTTTGCTGAGTTTCAAAAATTCCGCCTGTCTTGCTTAATCTAAGGCTGTGATCTGCTCCTTTAAATACCTTAATAACCAA
>CALLLZ010000106.1 GCA_938008005.1 uncultured Marinicella sp.
ATTCACCTCACATCACGACCTTAAATCTTCTTTTAGTCATAGTATAAAATATAAAACAAATCATGGACAATTAGATTTCTAAACAAACTGAACACCAAAAACCAAGCGATAATATTTGTTTCCACTGTTAATGTTAATGCATATAAGAACTCCCTTAAATTAAATGACCTCATTTAAATTTTGTTTAACTTTCCAAGCTAAAAATTTGCATATATAAATACCCGTAGTGCACTTGGAGTCACTTTAAATAAACCAACTCCAAACAACTGTCATTTAGTGGCAGTAATTACAGAATTCAGGTTTTGGACTTGTCTGTTTTGAATTTATTGCACAAAACTGACGGATTACGCACCTAGATTCCTCTCGCCTAAAACTCGGCTGGAATGACCAGCGAAAGTGGCAACACCCACGTAAAAAGTTTCTAAATGTACTACGGGTTTATATATTTGCAAAAATTGTTTTCATACTCCATGAAAAAAGCTTACATTCAATCTAATTACAAACATATATTGCCAACTCTTTATTAAGAACTTTGCGCAAAATAACCGCCAATTCATTTTTCATAAAACACTGCAAAAGCCTTTATATTGTTTACTTTTGAATACTCAACAGAGTGATTGGGAAATAGATTAAATTATTTTTATTATTTTATATTTATCTAAAATATACTTTTATTTAATAATTAATTCACCCCAATGAAACAATATATTAACCTCTCCCTGTTATGATAAGCACATCAATGGCAGTGTAAAAAAATACAAAATCATTGTTATTGGTTCATTCATTTACCTATTTTGGTGAATGTATCTTAACTATTTAGAGAGAGTAAACATGAAAAATAACTTGTTAAAATTAACAGCCATATCTGCTTTGTGCATGACTGGCCTTTTTACAAATATTACAGCCAAAGAACTCACAGAGGAACAAGATTATGAGCTGACACTTAAAGCATTGCCTGAATTGGCCGATGACATAAAAAACAGTTCACTCAACAAGTCTGCCGCTATTAGAATGAAATGTTATGTCGATACAGCCGCATACGACTTGTACACTTATGATTTCTGTTTTAGTGCAGCTTTACCCAGAACCACAAGTGCGGTTTTTTCTATCGACAATGTACCAGCGGGCTCTACCGTCATTTGGTCCAACAGCAGTTGTAACTCTAGCAGTTTCTGCATAATACCTATCCGTCACTATCAACCACTATCTGTAAATGCCACCGTACTTAAACCTAACGGCACATACAGCACAGTTTCTGCAACTGCTTATTATGAAGGTTTTGATTGAATTTAAAAAACCTTTTTATGCAGATAAGACGCTACTACAGGTAGTGTCTTATCTACTGAAAATTTTTCACTGAAATTCGTATCATTAATTACCATATATTAATGATTTGCCACTTTAATAAAATGCCAGCCAGTTTTGAGTGTTTTATTCAATTAATTTCAGTTGCATATGCCTTATTCAGCTTTAATCCTTTTCATTCAAATACCAATTAATGTCAAAAATTAGCACCATTAGACGAAACCAATGTTGATTTACTGATAACATCCAATAGTTAAAATTATAGATAGTTACACCAAACTATGAAAAAACATGGCCTAAGAATATTACTGACTCTTTTTTTTATCAGCACTTCAGTCAATGCGCAACAAGATGAAATCTTTATCAATGGCTTTGAATTTGATACAAATGCCGATGTGGTTTCAGTAACAACAACAGGCACCTCAGGCCAATACACCTTTTCTGTTGGCGTATTGAGTCCAGATATTAACTGTGACCAATATGCAGACTGGTGGGAAATATTGGATCAAAACCAACTCATTTATCGACGTATATTGGGCCACTCACATGCCACAGAACAACCCTTTGTCCGCAACTCCTCTTCATTAGGTATCCAAGCTGAAGATATTGTTTGGATACGTGCACATATGAACAATGGCAGTTATGGCGGAATGGTTTTCACTGGTTCTGTTAATACCGGTTTTTCTTTAACCAAAGCGCACCCCAATTGGCCTGCTGATATAGAGTTTGAAGAACCTCAAGTTATGTCCTGTGCTTTTTAAGCGAAAATGGATCACTTTCGTTTTTACCCCCTATGTTAACTTCTCAACTCAATCATCAAGCGTATTTTATTTTCTCTTGAGTGAGAATGGCTTTACCCGGTTTACCCAAGTAAAACCCTTGTAAATAATCCACACCCAACTCAACAGCCATTTTGGTGGTGGCTTCGTTAAAACAATATTCCGCAGTAACCTTGATGTTTTGTCGATGAGCCAGATCAACGATATTTTTAGTTACAGTCTGGGCATCCTTGTCATTACCAATTGAGGTTATGATAGAGCCATCTATTTTGATGAAATCCACGGGCAAAAACGTCAACCTATCAAAATTTGAATAGCTCCTACCCAGATCATCGATGCCTACTTTAGCACCCAATTTTTGAAGCTTTTTAATGAATTCAAGCACCTTCTTTTTATCTTGAATTGCTTCAGTTTCAAGGATCTCGAACTGAATGCGATCGGCTGCAGCCGATTCTTTTACAGCATTTAATAGATAATATCTGGTTGCACCATTCATGATGTCTGAAATACTCAGGTTAATTGAAACGATGAAATCGCCTTTTTTAACAGCTTCAATAGATTTTGTAACCATGCGGTGTGTAATTTCTGCATACAACCTGGTTTGTCTGGCCACCGGCAAAAATACATCAGGGGTGATCTCAACCTCTCCTCGCTCATCAATAATACGTGCCAAACATTCATATTTCACAATCTTATTATTTTTAGATGCGATAATTGGCTGAAAGAATGGCACAAGCCGATCTTCATCCAAAGCCAACTGAAGTCGCTGTTTTAATAATGAGTTTTGTTTATAAATTTCTGGTAATGACGAACTTCTGTTGTCATAAACAAAAAATTCGACATCTCTTTTTTTGGCTTCTTGCAAAGCCATATTAGCTAGCATAAAAGCATCTTCACTCTGATTAACACCACCAATTGTGATGGCTAATCTGATGTAATCAACATTGCTTATCTGGTAATCATGATGGGTCAAATGTTTAATCAACATATCCGAGCGAGCATTGACCTCTTTTTCAAGCAAAGATTGGTTAACCAGTGTTGCAAAAAGATCACCAGCAACTCGGTAAGCCTGGAAGTTTTCCAATTTAGGATGATGAAAATCATTCAATCGACAGGCAAATTGTTTAAGCACATGATCACCTAAAGCTGGACCATATGAATTGGTCACATCATTGAATCCTTTAATATCAATCAAAGCCAAATGCGTGTCCTTAGATTCACTGAGGTCTTTCATCAGCTGATTTCGATTGGGCAAACCTGTTAAATCATCATAGAACATGGCTTGATATAAAGTATTCCACTCTCTATGCATACTCTTAATCAGCAGAACCATCAATGGAATCAGGAACAACCCCAACATAAATGCCACAAAAAAAGCGCGCGCAACACTTTTAAACGTTGCAGAATTCACCTCTTCAATTGAGACGTCAGCTGCCATGATGTATACTTCACCTGCTTGTGTTTTAAACGGCACAAACATTGAGCGAAATGTTCCCCATCGATCACTGTATTCTGCAGTTTGTATGGTTTGACTTTGCAGAGCAATCTCGATCGCGCCATCCATTTCAGGATATTTTGTCATATATACTGGCTGATACTCACCCGACGTCAACTCATCTTCAGATGCACTAGAAATCACAAAAAGTGTTTCATCATCAAAACGCTTTAAACTATACACATATTCAATGTTAATGTCTTTAACATAGTTATACAGCTTGATACCAAGTTCGTAGTCTTGTTGTGGATTGATTGAATTGAGGTCAACAACCTGATCATGAAAATCTGCTCCGATGATTGCTCGGGTTGAATAAATGGTGGTGAGTAATTTTTTATCTATGCCATCTACCAAATGGTTTCGAACATTTTTATAATGAAAAAAACAAAATAAAGCAATAGCAACAATATAGAGGCCAATGATAATTAATATATTTTTACCATGCTTTTGCACTTTTTTAAAAAGTTATCTCCCAGATAAACTCACACTATCATTTTTACATCAATATCGCTTTTTTTCAATCAAAATCAACTTGGGAAGTAAGGTGCATCAGCCTTTATAATATTCCATTCGTTCAATTGATAGAGCCGATCCAATGATTAGCTAACAAAATATTTTATGTCTTGCATACAGTTGAACAAACCACAGTAAACCATTATTGAACCAATAATGGCCTTTTTACTGAAAAAATTTTACTTTAAAACATTCATCCTCACTATCAATTTGACGCTGAACTCTGTACCCTAAGCGTCTTTATCTTTTTGTAATGGGTTAATTATTATGAATATTAAGTTATCTATTAGTTTATGCATTTGGTTTTCTTTAATC
>CALLLZ010000107.1 GCA_938008005.1 uncultured Marinicella sp.
CTCAATCTATGAACAAGCCATATTTTTGACCCTTCATTCCGCTACGATAAACGCTTATAATTTCTTCTTACAAACTTGTTAACTCATAATAATACGAACCTAAAGCGATGAATCCAAAACTGACTTTCAGTTCTATTGAAGCTGAAGATTTGAATCAAATCATGTTAATAGAACAACAAATCTATCCGAACCCATGGTCAACAAAAGTCATGCAAGATTGTATTCAAGCCGGTTATCAATGCATCCAAGGTCGTATCGATGAACACCCCAATGATATCGCTTGTTATGCTTTGATGATGATAGGCTACGAAGAATCTAATTTACTTAACATTGGTGTCAACCCAAAATTTCAACGTCAATCTTTGGCCAGCCAGATGATGCAAAGATTGCTATTAATCAGTCGCATTAATCATGCCAAACACATGTGGTTAGAAGCCAGGGAAAGTAATCATGCCGCTATTAACTTGTATAAAAAGCTGGGTTTCCAAACCATTGGCTTAAGAAAAAACTATTACAAGTACACCAACTCAATGGGAAAAAAAATAAAAGAGCATGCCATATTGATGTCAAAAAAGATTGGCACATAAAAAAGCCCATGTAACAACACGGGCTTTTAAAATCAGTATTTATCTGTGGTTTATTCAAAACCGTTTTTAAATATCAAGTCATCATCATTCAAGATATATAACACAAAGCCATCATGATCGGTTGATCGCAATGAATTTGTATCATCACCTTCAAAGTCAAGACCCGCATCAGCTTGACCCCGAACGTATTGCATCTCAACCAAATTCATTAGACCGGCATCATTCATAATCGCGTTGTCCAACACTTGTGCACTGCCGTCAAATACGAAAGAATATTGCTGTTCTGGAGCTACAGTCTGAACTGCTTGAGTTAATGGTGATGATGCAAATAATGGAGCTGTCCACAATAGATTGTCTGTTTCAACCGCTTCACCGGTAATCTGGCCAATCACATCTACATATCCATCAGTAAACTCAAAAGCATTGAAATCACCTAACACATAAAGTGGTTTTTCTGGATCTTCGGTCAAAATAGCATCAACCATCACAGCCACAGAGTTGGCTTGGTTTAAGCGCTTATTTCTAACTCGATCTCCATCAGTGTCATCATCAATACTTGAACGAGAGCGCATGTGAACAACCAACAAATTCAAAGGCTGGGTTCCAGCACTTAAATTAACATCTGCTTCAAGCCTTAATGGTGGACGATCGTGTAACAATGAACCATCAAATGCATTCAACTCATTTTTGCCTAATTGAGTCACCACAATGTTACTCAACGAACCTGATTGATACAGATAGGCTACATTGATACCACCCACATCATTACCCTCAATCAAGGTGGCAATGTAAGTGGCGCCACCGGCATTGCTGATGGCCGCTGCTAAATCTTGTAAAACAGAAGTGTTTTCAACTTCTTGCAGCGCAATAACAGTCGGTTCATTCAAATCTTCAACAAAGTATTTAGCCAACTTCAACAAACGACTGTTGTATTCAGCTGTATCCGCTATTTGGTCATCATCTGCAGGGCCCGGATCATCAACATCATTGAATAAACGGAACAAATTGGCCGAAGCAACCGTTACCTCATCACCAACTGCATCTCTGGCCGCACCTGGTATGACATTTTCATTAATTACAGTGATTGCTGAAGGCCAGATTTCATATTCACCAAAATCAAAGCCAAACACACCTTGAATCGCCACTTCAGAACCCGCAGCATAACTGTTCATAGCCAAATCCAAGCCCAAGGCATCCACATCCATCTCTAATAACTCAGGGTTACCATCGAATTCTGGCAAACCTGGAAAGTCACTTGGAAAATTTATACCTGGTTCACGGAAAGCCCTTGAACTGCCCGCTTTAACCAATTGATCATCACGGTTGGCACCAAAGAATGAAACCGATGCTGAACTGATAAAGCCTTGTGGCATCTCAAACAACATACCCTCTAAACATTCATATTCCAATGTTTCATCTACACAAGGAAAAACAGTCGGATCTGTAGATGGAAAGCTGTCATCAAGTGTTACTGCAGTTGGCAATGCATTGCCCGATGAGTCGATATTAAGGATATAACCATTTGGATTGGTGAACTCGGTTAAGTCAAAAAACTCCATCACATCACCAGTTAAATCAATTTGGTCACCGACCGCCACTGGAACCGGAGAACCAGTAAAGACAAAAATACCGTTTGAAGTGGCTGCATCTGCATCATCTCTGACATCAGGCGTTTGCATGTAAAAACCGTTGGTATCCAAAGCAGTTACAATATTGTCATTGGTCGCTACAGTCAGGCCATCAAATGGTGAGGCCAATCCAGAACCCTGAATTTCAAATATCTCAACCACCGGGAAACCCACCGTGAAAGACACCATAACATCTGCTGCCAAGTTATCTGCAACCCCATCGATATCAGAGACTTCAGCAGCCACTACGATTAAATCACAGCTTTCACCATCAATAAAATCACTGTCAGGATTGATGGTTATTATTGCACTGTCATCAACTGGTAAGCCAGTAAAGGTCACTGCCCCTGACTGGGCACATACCAAGGTTACTGCATCAACTGTGGCATCAATCGCTTCAGAAAATTCAATACTTAAATCATCGGCAACACCTAACCCAACGGAACCATCAGCTGGCGTGGTCGATGTCACTTCTGGTGCCAAATCTGGCTCAACTGCAAAACTGAAGTTAAAGTCTGCCGCCATCGGATCGGCTGGGCCATCTAAATCCGTAACACCTGCAGCCGACACAGTTACAGCACATGTTTCTGATGCGGTAAAATCAGAAACTGGGTCAATATTCAAACTGGTAA
>CALLLZ010000108.1 GCA_938008005.1 uncultured Marinicella sp.
CAATCTTTTGGATGACAATTGGGGTGCTTTCAGTAACAACCAAGCACCATGGGTTGAACATGCCAATGCTCAAGTTGAATTGGTGGTAGATCATGAGTATCTAGATCAGTGGAGCTCTGATGACAAGTTAGTCATATTCCCATCTGGAATCCATGGTATAAATTGGCATGCAAACACCCAGATAGATCCATTGATAGATGTGGCCATTCCGATCGTTTTATTTGTATTCTCGAATGAAATTAAATACTCATCATCATTTTTAGCCACTGAGCCTGGCAGTGCCGCACGAGCCGCTAAAATTGGTAAAGAGTTTATACTAAATGCAGGTATTGAAGCTGGGCTGATCGGTGCTGGTCAAATTGAAAGCAATTTACCGGAAACTTCAGCCACACACACACAAAACAGACCATTCACCGTCTACGATGTCAACCCACCTATGATTGTAACCTCCGACCCAAATCCAGCCCCTTTGGAGGCCAATAGTTTTGGCGGTGAACGTTGGGATGCACACAAAGATCAGTTAAGAGCCACCATCACCGCGACAGACCCATGTGCCCAACCTCTCTTAGTTGGCAATGATGCGCCCTTTATTTTACCTTTGGGCACCACGCAAATCACTTGGTCTGCTATTGACACAGGCCCACTTGGTGGTGGAAACTCTGGCATCAGGACAGTGGTACAAAACATCACTGTCGAAGACACACGAGCACCGATCATTCTCGCCCCACCAAGTCGTGTAATTGAATCAGATGTAGCCGCCACAACAGATGATTTCGATGTCGGTACTGCCGTAGTTTTTGATGTTGCCGATCCAAATCCAACCATCCAAAACACCATTGGCAGTGGCTTTGACCCTGATACGCGAACCGAAGTTGTTTGGACTGCCACCGACAGTTCAGGTAACTCAGACAGTAAATCTCAATGGGTCACAGTCAAAACCCCAGGTACAAACACAGCGCCAACTGTTAACGACACATCTGCTAATGGTTTAACTTCTGAGCATATTGATCTAGAACTGACTGGCAGTGACAATGATTTTTTATCAGGTCGTTTTGACCCATTGAAATTTGAGATTACAGCTTTACCCAACAATGGTTTTTTTGTGGCACCTTTGATGCCTTATTTTATTGAAGACTACAGAGTCAGGCCGGGTACATTAGCAGGTGATATTTTAAACAATTCACCCAATCCAGCAATTGAATTAGATGTGGCATTTTGTGATAACAACGACCCTATCCCCATTGATTTTGTCTACAGCTCTGAATTTGTTCATGTTGATGATGACGGTATTTCTTACGTATTAGACAGGTATTGGCAATGCGGTAATGGTTTACCTACCACATCACCGCGCTTATCAAAATGGGATGCTGATGGCATTTACCTAGATCAAATAAATATAAATCAAACAGTTAAGCGCATTACCATGGATTCAGATGGCTTTATTTATGCGGTTACGCCTGGTTCCAGCTCTGACCAACTGTTCTTAAATAAATACGACCAACAATTAAACAGTATAGACAGTTGGAAACTGAACACCATTCCAGTCAGCTTAGGGAACCCCAGATTACTGGGTGCCACGATGGACAGTGAAACAGGTTTGATTTTTGCCACTGATAAACGACGTGTGTATATTTTTGATGGTGCAGATGGAAACTTTAACCCTGCATTTCTAGGAACACTCAAAAATGCAGAGAACTTTCTATCCGGTACACCAGATGTCGCTGGCAGCAGCAGCCGAGGTTTTTACATTGAAATAGATTCAATTGGCGATTTGTATGTGGTTGATTCTGGATTGGATCGAATTCATAAATTTGCAGCCACAACTTATGACGGCAACACCATCAGCATTGGTGAACACATTGGTTGGATGGGCCGTTGTGAATCGGGACCTGGCTGTGATGATGACACCCAGACAAGCATTGGTTACAGCTGCAGTGATGACACACCATGTGAAGACTTAATAGCCAATGGCAGCAATTGTGGTGTGCAAGGAGGCGGTATTTGTAGCCATGGAACTGGACAAGGTCAATTTGATACACCGACTGGTATTGCTTTGGATAACAATGACATCTTATATGTGACTGATTATGATAACTCACGAGTTCAACGTTTCTCACCTTTAGGAGATTTTGCAGGGGAAGCTGCATCAACCTGTGATGGCAGTTGTTTTGTTTTAGGTGACATGGGACGACCACTTGATATCAGTGTTAATTCAACACAGTTTTATGTATTGGATAATGATCGAGAGTTAATGCATGTTTTTGAAACAGCACCATTTAAAGAAATCACAGATGACAGTGTGGTGGTTACTTATGCCTCAGACAATGATTTTCAAGGGCAAGATAGTTTTTCATTCAGAGCCAATGATGGTCTGGTTGACAGCAATGTGGGTACTGCAACCATTGACATCAATAGAAACTTCAGGGCCCCAGAATCTTTTGCTGGCGATGTGACCACCAATGAAGATGAAGCTGTGAACATCATGTTATCAGCAACTGATTCTGATGGCATATTAGGCATTGATTTCAATGGTCTAGATACGCTTGACTATATCATCACAGCAGAGCCTCAAAACGGTTTATTAGCTGGTGCTGATGAAAACCTCGTCTATACACCGAATACAGATTTTAACGGCCAGGATTCATTCACCTTTAAAGTCAATGATGGTGTATTCGACTCCAATGAAGTCACTGTGAGCATTCAAGTACTGGCTGTTAACGACCAACCTGTGGTTAATTTTACCGATGAAAACTCAAAACTGTTGCCAAAACAATTGTGGCCTTTGATTGAGGGTAAAATTGTGGGCAATGACATCAAAGCTGGCTTGGGTTATCCATTACCTTTGGTTGCTGAATTTACCGATCCTGATATAGGACAACAGCACACGGTTCAAATCACATGGGGTGATGGTACAATTGATAATGGCAGGACTGACCCACCAACTGTTGATCCAAATCAACCCTCTGAGGATCCACTCATGACCAATACCTTTAACAGTACTGGACAGATTTTTGCTGATCACACTTATTTTTCAGCAGGTTCTCAGACGGTTTCGCTACAAGTTATTGATGATCAATCACTCACATCCACTCCTATACAAGCCAACATTGAAGTGATACCCATGGTAGATGTTACCTTACAAGATGAAGAGGTTGACCCTGAAAATTTCCCAGAACCTGGTGAAGTTACAGCGGTCACCATCGAAGTCAGCAATCAATCTCCAGAGGATCCCATCATTGGCTTAACGGCTACTCAAGTTGTGTTCACAGGCACCCTGCCAGATGATATCACTTTAATCAACATACTCAGCACCCAAGGTTCGTGTAGCCAAGTTGATCAAACCAGTACTTGCGATTTAGGTTCCATCGAACCTGATGAAAGCGTAACCATTACTGTCATCATGCAACCTGATGAATTGTTCGACCCAGCAAAATATGGTTACACAGCTGATGTATCAAGTACTGAGCCCGATGCATCGGTTAATAATTTAACGGTATTTGAAATACCTATTAAATTCAAAGATGATATTTTTTCCAATGGTTTTGAATCTAATTAAATTTTCATAAAAATCCATAATCAAGGTTGCATTTTTTTGCAGCCTTTTTTTGTGCCAGAAACAAATGATTCCACTTAATAAAAACGTCACAAATATGACTTCAAATACAGGTAAAATAGACCCCTCAAAAAATCACGGAGTTCATAGAACCATGAAGCTAATCATCATCTTATTGTGCATGGGCACAGTTTTTACATCTCATGCAGGACTGGAAGATCTGTTGATCACTGAGATCGCTGTAACACCAACAGCTGGTGAATTCATAGAAATTCACAACAGTGGGCTAGACACCATTGATTTGTCAGATGTGTATCTGACAGATGCCACCTTCTCTAATGGCGATGTTTACTATTATCAAATCGTTGAAAGTGCTGGTGGCGGTGGTGGTTTTGCTGATTTTTATTCACGCTTTCCAACTGGTGCCACCATAGCTGCAGGTGAATATCAAACCATTGCTTTAAATGGTTCAGATGATTTTAATACAGAATATGGCGTTGATCCCACTTATGAAATATTTGAAGATGGTGCTTCAGCTGACTCTATCCCTGACATGCTTGAGGCACGGGTTGGATCTATTGATGGCCTTAGCAGTGGTTTGAGTGACGGTGGTGAAGTGGCTGTTCTCTTGTATTGGGATGGTATATCTGACTTGGTTCAAGATTTAGATTATGCAGTTTGGGGTGATAAAGTCGAGGCCATTGATAAAACGGGCATCGCTATAGATGGTCCTGATGCTGACAACAACACCTCAACGTATACAGCCGATACCGCAATCAGTTCACAGACACCCGTCGCTACCGGCGCCCATTCAAATGGTAACAGTTGGCAGCGCATAGACTTAACCGAAGGTGCAGAAACTCAATCTGGTGGTAATGGTATTGCTGGAAGTGACGAAACATCAGAAAATACCGACTTTACTTTTGGTGAAGACACACCCACTCCCAATGCTGCAACCAACATCACACCGCCAATTCCACAATTCGTTATCAATGAGATTGATGCTGTTTCTGCTGGTTCAGACTTTATTGAACTGCTAGGCAATCCAAATACTGCTACAGATGGCTATACGCTGGTTTTATATGATGGTGATACTGACTTATCAACTGCTGTTATTAGCTTAGATGGCATGACCACCAATACTGGTGGCTATTTATTGATTAGTAATGCGTTAGAAGACGGCGCTGATGCAGTCGCGTTATATGCATCTGACTCAATGAATTTCATGATTGGTGATGCTTTAACCACAACCGATATTATGGATGCCATCGTTTATGATTCCGGACAAGCGGATGACGTTGAATTATTGACTTTGCTCAATTCAGGCCAGCCTCAAGTTGACGAAAACGCAAATGGCAATGCACCAATAGAATCTCTCATTCGCTGCACCAATGGATCTGGTGGTCAATTAAACACCAGCAGCTTCAAAGCTTTTACTCCTTCACCAGGTGTAGCCAATGATGATTGTGTAACTCTGGACGGATACTATGATTCAGCTGATCCCACCAACGCACAAACCTTGCGTGATTCTTTACATGAAATCATCGATGATCATTGCAGCTTCAATTACAGTGGACCAAGCTCTGGTAACACAGCCAGCTGTACCGATCAGACAGTATCTGAAGACACTTGGAGTATTTTGTCTGCGGCCGATGAAGATCCTGGCGTTTCAGGACAAGTTTGGATGATTTATAAAAATAATAACTACACATTCCAAGGTGGTGGCCAACAAGCTTATAACCGTGAACACACTTGGCCACAATCCTATGGTTTCAGTTCTGGTGATCTAGGCAGTAATAACGTGGCCAGAACAGATGCACATCACTTAATGATGTCTGATGTCGGTTAT
Organism: uncultured Marinicella sp.; assembly: GCA_938008005.1. Lineage (GTDB taxonomy): Bacteria > Pseudomonadota > Gammaproteobacteria > Xanthomonadales > Marinicellaceae > Marinicella. The sequence continues at coordinate 5,403 of CALLLZ010000108.1, forward strand.
AACAGTGATCGTGGCAATCTTTACTTCGATGATTGCGATGCAGCTTGTAATGAGCGTTCTACTGACACCCATGAAAACCCTAATACACCAGCCATGGATATCATTGGCGGTGGAACTGGTACATATCCGGGTAACTCTAATTGGTTTGATGGTAATTCATTTGAAGTATGGAACTTCAGAAAAGGTGACATTGCCCGAGCCATGTTTTATATGGACGTGAGGTATACAGGAGACACCTCAGGCGAGGTGGATTTAGAACTGGTAAAACGCGCTGATGTTGGCATGATACAAACTGGTTCACCATTTATGGGCATCCTAGAGGTGTTATTGGCCTGGCATGAGTTGGATCCAGTTGATGACATAGAGAGGGCTCGTAATGACATTGTCTTCAGTAAACAGTTGAACAGAAATCCCTTCATTGATCACCCAGAATGGGTTGAATGTATTTTTGTTGATGGTGGTGACTGTCCTATGGTAGATAACGATTTGATATTTGTCGATGGCTTTGAATGATAGGACACTGTTAACCAATAGTGCTAAAAGGGTAAACATATGTTTGCCCTTTTTTACAAAAAACCAATTAACCCAATATTTAAATCAATCACAACCACAGTTCATCCAAAACATAGTAATATAGAAAAAAATGTTTAACCAAACAACCCAATGGATAAATCAGATCACATCACAGAGATTATCAACAGTGATTCAAAAAAACTAACACATGACCAACAAATGGTTATGAATCAAGTGTTTAACCATCTAAAAATCATTGCCAAAAACAACAAGTATAAATTTAAAAAGAATGAATTAAACACCACTGCATTGGTGCATGAAGCCTGGCTCAAACTCAATAACAATGCTTCCATGTTCAACGATAGAAATCATTACTATGCTGTCTCGTCTATGGCCATGAAACAAATCCTGTTAAATGAAGCAAGAAAGATCGCCAACCAAGGTCATCAACAAACACTGAACGAAGAAGCTTTGATTGCTTCAACACATGA
>CALLLZ010000109.1 GCA_938008005.1 uncultured Marinicella sp.
CCAACAACTTTTAAGTTATCAACTAAAGCTTGAGGCAGGCGAGATGTTACTCAATGAAGTGTATGTTGATTTTTCTGGTTATCCAATTACTGTATCAGGTGAAGTGGTTATACAAGAGAGTGGTGGGTATTTAATATCAACCAATTTGATTAACAAACAATCACTGGCGGTATCAGCTCAAGTTTATATAAATAAATCATTTGAATGGTCTTACCCAAGCTTTACAGCCGTGATTAGTGACAGTTACCACTTCAACCAACAAATTTTGGGCAATGTTCTCGGTATTTATGGTTTCGGTAACAGTGACATGTCAGGACAATTTAAAGTAACAGCGACTTCAAAAGTACAATCATTAGATCAATGGTCGATTGTATTCGATGATTACTACTTTCTTAATGAAACCAGAAAAATTGCCGCAGAGGCCTTAAATGGTCGAATTGATTGGCACCAAGACCAAGCCAGTAATGATTCAATGCTGTCTTGGCAAAGCCTGCAACTGGCTGGCTTGCCGATTGATGCAGCCGACATCAATTTTAACTTTTCACAAGACGAGTTTGAACTCATTGGTAGTCAACAATTTCCAGTTTTCAATGGTGCCATTAAATTAGCAGAACTCAAATTGAGTTCGTTATTTTCTGATTCCATTGATATGAGTCTGAATGCCAGCATTCTACCTATTTCACTAAAACTCATCACCGAAAAAATGGGTTGGCCAATTATGGCTGGGAGTATCAGCGGAGATATTCCAGGCATGGTGAAACAGGGCAGTGTAATCAAATTTTTAGGCGCTTTAGACTTAGAGGTTTTTGAAGGTGATATGTTGGTAGAGAATTTGTCTTTAGAGCGGCTGTTTGGTGTTGCACCCGTGATTGCAGCTGATGTGAAGTTCGATGGATTTGACTTGTCTTTAGTAACAGAGACATTTGGATTTGGTTTGATAACCGGAAAATTGTCTGGTGTGATAGATGAGCTACGAATCACTAATTGGAAAACGGATCGCTTGGATGCTGAGGTTTATACCGTAAAAACCAAAGGCATTAAACAAATTATCAGCCAAAGAGCGATTGATAACATTTCATCTTTAGGTGGAATCAAAGGTGCAATTTCAAAAACTTTTCTGCGTTTTTTCGAGGATTTTCGTTACAAGAAAATAAAACTCAGTTGCAAGCTACATAATTCAGTGTGTGCAATTGGAGGCTTGAGAAATCAAAATAATCAGTTTGTGATTGTTGAAGGTGGTGGCATACCTAAAATTAATATAGTTGGTTATGTCCGCTCTATTAATTGGGAAGAATTTGTCAATCGATTGATTAATGCCAACTACGATAATTAACAAACATTTTCAGTCGTTGGAAAATGATTCAGTATTCATTAATAAGTACATTGTATAATGAAGCCATTATTTAAACAGGTCTGTAATTATGAAAAAATGGTATAAATCATTATTAGTAGGTTCATTTGTTTTTGTGGCTGCTTGTGTCACTATCAATGTTTACTTCCCTGCGGCTGAAGTGGATTCGGCAGCAGAAAAAATTGTTAACGATATTTTAGGTGATGAATCTGTAAATAACGAAAATGACCAGTCTTACCTCTTTAATGGTAATGGTGTTAAACGTTTGGCACAGCAAATGAATCCAATTAATTGGTTTATCTCATCTGCACATGCACAGCAGGCAAATATCACCCTGTCTTCACCAGCCATTAACCAAATCACCACAAAACTTAAAAGCCGTTTTAATAATTCATTGAAAGTTCATTTAGATAACAATGTTTTGGGTTTCACCAATGATGGCTTGGTTGAAATTGTCGATGCAAGTAAGTTGGGATTGAAAGATCGTCAATCGGTAAAAAAATTAGTGGCAGATGAAAACCGGGATCGTGTGGCACTTTACCGTGAAATGGCGATTGCTAACAACCACCCAGAGTGGGAAGAGCAAATAACAGCTGCATTTGTTAAACAATGGATTCAACAAGCCAAGGCTGGTTGGTCTTATCAAAATAGCGCAGGTCAATGGGTTAAAAAGTAATCATGGTATCTAGATACAATCAAGAATCAGGGAAAATTAATGGGTAGAAGATCAAGAACTAAGTTACCACAAGAGCCAATCGAAATGGTTATTGAGGATTTAACGCATGATGGGCGAGGTGTGGCTAAATGGAATGACAAGGTTGTATTTGTTCAAAATGCTTTACCTGGAGAAGTTGTGATGGCAAAGCTCAATCGCAAAACCAGGAATTACAATGAAGCTTTGGCTGTTGAAATTTTAACCGCTTCAGAAGACCGGGTTGAACCTAAGTGTGATTTTTACACTGTATGTAACGGTTGTTCTATGATGCACCTTCGTGAAGAAAAGCAAATTGATTTCAAATTCAATACCTTGAAAAGCAATTTTCATAAAATTTCTCATGTAGAACCTAAGTCTTGGATAGCACCATTAACCGACTCACATTGGAACTACCGCCGTCGAGCCAGATTAAGCGTTAAATGGGTGACAGCTAAAGAAAAAATGTTGGTTGGATTCAGGGAAAAAAATGGACGCTTTGTGGCTGATATGAACCATTGTGAAGTGTTAGAAGCATCTTTAGGCAACTTGCTCCAACCGCTAGCCAGCTTGTTTGAACAAACAACAATCAAGGCATTTATCCCACAAGTTGAATGCTCAATGGGTGATGACGCGATTTCTTTGATCATTCGGCATATGAAACCTTTTACAACAGAAGATTTAGAAAAAATTAAACAATTTGCCAGTCAACATGATTTGCAGATCTATCTACAATCTAAAGGGCCTGATACAGTGGTTGCGCTTGAAAATTATGTGGATGCTTTAAATTTCAAATTGCCTGAATATGATTTAAGTTATGAATTTTTACCAAGTGACTTTATTCAAGTTAACCGCAGAATGAATGAAAAGATGATTGCCCAAGCCTTAAATGCTATGAACATTCAAAAAGATGATGTTGTATTGGACTTATTTTGTGGGTTAGGTAATTTTACCTTGCCGATAGCGCAACAAGCAGCTCAAGTGATTGGTGTAGAAGGTGATCAAAAGTTAGTAGATAGGGCCATTCATAATGCATCTCTAAATCGATTGGACCATGTTAAGTTTTATGCGGCTGACTTGACTCAAGATCATGCCAACAGTGAATGGTTTCAACAACCATTTACACAAGTTTTGATTGATCCACCTCGAAGTGGAGCTTGGGAAATTTTGCCATTAATTGCCGCTACAACGGCTAAAACTCTGGTATATGTGTCTTGCCACCCTGCCAGTTTGGCCAGAGACACAGATAGATTGGTTAATGAATTAGGTTTTACCCTGGAGTCAGCTGGAGTGATGGATATGTTTCCTCATACATCCCATGTTGAATCCATGGCTATTTTTAAGCGTTGATACCATCTTTGTTAGCTGTGATAATAATTGACTTTAGAAGATTGTAAACAATGTTGAAGTCAGGAAACTCTGTTGTGACAATTGAGTCTAAACCTGTATATATTAATGTTAGAATTGCTAGATATGTAAGCAATGAGGTAGAGAGAAAATGAAAAATATTTATTTATTGAGTTTGTTATTGGGTTTTACGATTGGTTTTTCAGTAGAAGCCAAGCTTTACAAGTGGGTGGATGAAAATGGCAAGGTTCATTACAGTGACAAAATGCCACCTGACCAAATTAAAAATGCTCATGAAACATTAAGTGAACATGGCGTGGTTAAAGAAAAGGTAAAACGAGATCTAACTCCTGAAGAAAAAATTGCTCAAGCCAGTAAAATTAAACGACAACAGGAAGAAGCCGCTCAACAGGCACTTGAAGCTGAAAGATTAGAAAAGGAGCGCAATACGATCTTGATGTCTTACTCTAGCCCAGATCAAATCACGCGTTTAAAAAATGAACGAATCTCCGCTCTTGAAAGAAACATTCAAACAGCCAAAGAAAATTTGGTTATTCAACAAAAAAACCAAAAAGACATGATGAGTAGGGCAGCTGATAAAGAGCGAAGTGGTGAAGTCGTATCTGATGTATTTTTATCACAGATTGATCAAATCAAAGACCAGATCAAGTATCAAAAACAGTTCATTGCAGAAAAAACCGCCGAAATCGTGAGTACACGTGAAAAATACGATGATGAATTGACTAAGTATTTATCCTATACAGGTGAAGAAAGTAATGAAGTCGAAAGTAATTGAAAAAAAATAGTTTCTTTTTTAATTTAACTTTACTTTAAAAGCCTCAATCTCTATGAATGTGATTGAGGCTTTTGTGGTTTATATAACAGTTAACTATGAATAAAACATTCGTTTTAAATTAACTCTGCCCACTATCTCTTATTCCCACAGTCGAGTAAAATAATGATTTACTTTAAATTGTGGGGACACTTATGTCGTCAAAGATCGACAAATTAGATATTTTTAACATCAAAGCATTGCTCTCTGAAGAAGAGTTGATGGTGCAAGAATCAATTGGTCGTTGGGTAGACGATCGTATTT
>CALLLZ010000110.1 GCA_938008005.1 uncultured Marinicella sp.
CAAAGTATAGATGATCTATTGGATATTAATTATCAAAGTCAGAGCCAAAGAGCATTATTGGGCTTTGTAAAATATGATTTTGCTGATATATTGTTGGGTAGTCAGTGGCATAGACGTGAGTTGATGCAGCCTGAAGCCGACTATTTTAGATGGACCGGACCAGAAGCTAAAGCCAGCATAGATTTTTGGCTAAAACCTCAGAGTTACGTCATAACAATTCGAATCATCAATGCGATCTCAACAGAAGTTTTAGATGGATTAAAAATTAAACTGAATAATAACAAACTCTCATGGAGTACGATTGATCATGGTGTTGTTAGGGTTCTTGAAGTTCAATGTACGAAAGAAATGATTGATGACAGTGGTCTGGCGCGATTATCATTCGATACATGTAAAGTTCAGAGTCATCAATCTGCGTTTGATTCAGATGATCAAAGACTTGTGGGTGTGGCTGTTCATTGGATACAATTTAAACATGTCTAAGTCACCGATTTTCATTACCGGCAGATTTCGTTCTGGAACATCCTTTTTATGGCAGGTGTTCAATGAGCTGGAAGGCTACTGTGCATGGTATGAACCATTGCACCCACAGCTATTAAGTGCAATCAAGCATGTGAAGCCTAAGTGTGATCATGTAGGTATTAATGATTATTGGCAATCCTATCGGGATAAGCCCGAATTTGAGAGTGCATATTCAATGCAATTTGCAACTAAGCAACTGTACTTAGAAGCTGAGGATGAATATGATGAGTTAGAGGCTTATATTAATTGCCTTATTGATTTATCGGAGACAGAAGTTCCTGTTATTCAGTTCAACCGTGTTGATTTTAGACTGCCATGGTTAAAAGCTAAATTTCCTGAAGCCAAAATAATTCACATAGAACGCAATGCTTTACAGCTTTATTATTCTCAACGGAAACACATCGACCTAATGCATCGAGATGAAGCACACTATTGGGATGCTTATGAACTGATGCCATGGTGTTACGCTTTGCAACCGCAGTTTCCTTTTTTAATCTCAACAGATATTGATCATGCATTTTACTCATTTTACATGATTTATCAGTTATCAAAATTGATGGCAGCTGAACATTGTGATGTCAGTATTACTTTGGATTCGCAGGTGTTCCAAAGTAATAAATTTATTGATAAATTGGCCAGTGTAGTTGACTTATCTAATGTCCAAAAAGCACAAATTAAAAGCTTGAAGCATGTGCCTGACTTTCCAGTCTTTGATGAAGAGTTTATTGATGGATTGGCTGAAATTATGACAGCTGTGGATTTGAAATTATCCGCTGCGGGCTTAATCGATGAATTCGGTGTTGTTGCGTTAGAACGTATTCAAAGTAAGCGGCTTACATTTTGGCAAGGTTTAGATAATTCCGTTCAACCTTCAGCTGCTCTGTTGTTAAACATCAATCAGCTCAGTGGTGAACTAACTCGTGTACTGGCTGAGAATAAACAGCTCAAAGAACAACTGGATCTATTGCTTGTGAATTCAAGTTCAAAACCTGAAGATAAAAAATAATGAATTTATAGGTGGTATAAGTGAATAAAACCAAACGCACAGAAATCTTTAAACGTTGGAGAGATATTAACCCCAAGCCAACCACTGAGTTGGAGTTTAATAGCCCGTTTGAACTGTTGGTGGCAGTGGCATTATCAGCTCAATCCACAGATGTAGGTGTCAATAAGGCAACCAAGCGTTTATTTCCTGTGGCCAATACGCCTGAAACCATTTTGGCTTTAGGTGAAGAAGGTTTGAAATCGTATATAAAGACCATTGGTTTGTTTAATTCAAAAGCCAAACACATCATTCAAACCTGTAGAATCATGATTGAAAAATTTGATTCAACTGTTCCTGAAAATCGAGAAGACTTAGAGTCATTACCGGGTGTGGGGCGTAAAACAGCCAATGTGATACTGAATACCGCCTTTGGTCACCCGACTATGGCAGTCGATACTCATATATACCGAGTGTCAAACCGAACTAAAATTGCCCCAGGTAAAAATGTCCTGGAAGTTGAAAAGCGTTTGGTTCGACTGATTCCTAAAGAATTTATGGTTGATGCGCATCATTGGTTAATTTTACATGGCCGCTATATATGTAAAGCCAGAAAACCCTTGTGTAGCGAATGTGTTATTGTTGATTTGTGTGAGTTTAATAAGAAAGTATTGAATTAATTGGTTTCATTAAGCCAAGAAATAACCTTGTCAGTTATGATCTCGTTCCCATTATTGTTGAAGTGAGCAAAATCAATGTAATACTCACATGTGTTGTAGGACGGTGGATGGAATAAAGTCCTCAGATCCAGAATTTGGATATTATCAAATTTTTTTGCGTGATGTATGATTTTAGTAACCATTTCTGTATTACCTTTATATTTAAGGTAATATGAATTGAATGGATGTTCTGGTAACAGCAGTAATTTAATTTGAATCGGTTGTTTAGCTAAATAATCAAATAGCTGTATCCAATTTTTTGTAACAGCTAAAATCTGTTCTTCTGGAATTTTGGGCTTATATTTAGGATGGGCTTGTCGAAATTGGGCAGATGAACTGGCGCAGTACTTAACAATTCTTTTTTCTGCAGGAGTCATTTTTTTTCCTGAACG
>CALLLZ010000111.1 GCA_938008005.1 uncultured Marinicella sp.
GTAGACTATTGTCTACTAATAAATGTATCCGTCAAACTATGGCAGGTTCAGTATGACCACAACTTTTCAAAAGGAGTGAAGAAGTAAGTCAATGATCAATTGATTGATATACTGATACCTCTGAAGCTAAAAACAAATCAGATACTAAATAGATGGATGAGTGAGTTCTTTTTATGCCTGATGTTGATACTTTAATAAATGAGAAGTATTACTTGTTTTCGCTTAATAAACCACTAAAAGTATTAAGTATGTCAATGTATTTGAAGGTAATTCGAACTAACCCTTAGATATACCAGTTCACTGCTAATGACTGAACATACTTAAGCTACGCTTGTATGACTAATTAGATTTTTAATAGTTGGAGAATGGTAATGAGAACACCCTTTATATTGGTACTGGTTGTATTTGCGCTTTTGCATTTCGGTGTAGAAGAGGTGTCAGCTAAAGTTAAGTTTGGTCTTCATTTTGATCAAGATGGGAAATTAATTATGCCAGATCAGGAGTTCTTGGCAAGAGGGTTTAATGATGATGAGAAAGGGTTTCGTAAGTCAGCCATTAAAAACTTTAAACGATCGGCTTCATATGGCAATCATTATGCAATGTCAATAATTGGTTTGTATCATTTACAGGATGAAGCATATATTAAATCATTGGCTTGGTTCAAAATGGTGGATTTATCAGCTTTAGAAAACAGAAAGCGCGTCGAAGATGTTATATACAAATTAGAAAATTATTTAACAAAAGATGACCTGAAAGAGGTTGAAGAGTTAAAAGAGAGACTGACCGAAATTTACAGCAATCATCAAACACGTTCAAACAGAGAAGAATGGCTGAAAAACCTTAAGGTAACAGGTACTCGCATCAAAGGTCACATACCAGGCTTTCTAACCTTTAATATAATGAGGCCAGGCCAGCCAATGGACTTTTATAGTACGGCAGGTGTTACTGGCTATCAGGTAAGAAATCAAATAGAAGAGTTTGTTTATGAATATGATTTCAATTTTTCAGAAGGGGATGTCAAATTGAATGATGTTGAATTGATAGATGATGATGCCTTTGAAACTAAAAAATAAATAGGCACATTAATTGTACAGGGCTTTATATACCATGAGTTTACTCTGAATGATTAAACCTAACTCTTGATAATTGGAGAAAATATATGAACACACACACTTTATTGAGCTTATTGTTTTTCCTGGCCTTAGGTGCCAATGAAGTAGCTGCTAAAGTCAGGTTTGGACTCCATTTTGATGAATACGGGAATGTTGTTAAGCCAGACCAAGAATTCTTGGTGAGAGGCTTGGATGACGACGAGCAAGGGTTTCGTCAATCTGCGTTAAATAACTTTAAAAAATCAGCTTGGTTTGGAAATCATTATGCGATGTCATTAGTCGGGCTGTATCATTTACAGGATGAGGCGTATGTAAAGTCTTTGGCTTGGTTCAAAATAATTGATTTATCTGCTGTAAGTAATAAACAATATATTGAAGATATGATATTTAAATTAGAAAACTACTTAAAAAAGGATGAGCTAGATGAAGTCAAAGAATTGAATGCAGAATTATCTGAAGTTTATAGCGATTATCAAACACTTTTGAACAGAGAGAAGTGGCGAAAAAATATCAGGGTGACAGGGACAAGAATCCGTGGCCATATTCCCAGTGGTCTCACGTTTTTAACAGATGGTGGAGCAGTTACGGGGTTTAACGTGAGAAATCAAATAGAAGAGTTTGTTTATGAATATGATTTCAACTTTTCTGGTGGCGATGTTAAATTGAATGAGGTTGAATTGATTGATGCCACTACAAAAGATAGTGGTAAATAACCGAAGCTAAAAACTTGATCAATAAAAGGATCACCAATTCGATTAGATGTTTATTGTGCCAGTAAATGTTTAGCTTCTTCGATATATACTTTTCTTTTGAACAGCAGTTGTAGTTGGTTGCCTCCGACCTGTTTCCACAAGACGGCAGATCTTACACCGGCCAATAATATCGCTCTGATCTTTTCAGTGATGGCTTGATCTTTTAGATGAAAGGGCTGGCCTGCCACGATCACGCGGGGCTGTAGTTGGCTGATGGTTTTTGAATATATTTGAGCCATTTTTGCCACCACCGCAGCATTCAAAGGGTCCTCTGTGGTTTGTAATACTTTAGAATCATTTAAGCCCTTGTCAATGGTGTCCATCATTTGTGGTCGACTGGGAAGCTTTCCTGCTAAAGTTAACAAGGTAATTGTGTATTTGATTACATTCATGTAATAGCTGTCTTTGTTGAATGATTTGATTAAGCTGTTAAAACCTAAAGCCAAGCCAGCCAAGTTATCATCATACACATCTTCAGTAGTATTGGCATTTAGCTTGTATAAACTTTTGAGACTGACATCCCAGCTGTTTTGATCGCGGATGGCGCCAGAATTGGCTAATTCATGAGCCATGGTGGCTGCCTGGTAAACGCCGGCAAGTGCAATGGTTTGGTCTCTCATACCTGTTGTTCTCTTGGTTTGTGTTGTCTTTATGTATGTTTAAATTGTTTTGGCACGTAGCTCACAAGTTGAAGTCAGAAGGTTTGATGACTCAATTATCGCACCACCTAAACAAACATCACCTTGATAAAATACCACTGATTGCCCCGGCGTGATGGCCTTTTGAGCTTGTTTGAATTTAACTTCAATACTTTCACTGTCAATGACTGTAACTTCACAGTCTTGATCAGCTTGGCGGTATCTGATCTTAGCGCTACATCTCAAAGGATATGGTGGCGCATGGTCAGAAATCCAAGTGATTTGTTTAGCCACTAAAGTATCACCCAACATCAAGTCCATATGATTGCTCTGACCTACGATCAGTTGATTGTTCTCATGCGCTTTGGCTATCACAAACCAAGGCTCTGCCAGGCCGTTTTTAACGCCACCAATACCTAAGCCTTGACGTTGACCTATGGTGAAATACATTAAGCCGTTGTGTTCGCCGATAACTTGACCATCTGGAGTGACAATCTCGCCTGGGTTGGGTTTTAAATAAGTGGACAAAAAATCTTGAAAGCGCTTCTCGCCAATAAAACAAATACCAGTAGAATCTTTTTTATCAAATACATTTAACCCTAAGGATTCTGCCATTTTTCTGACCTGGGGTTTTTCAATTTCACCAACAGGAAATAATGTACGGGATAATTGATATTGGTTGATCGCATACAAAAAATAACTTTGGTCTTTATTTTGATCTAAGCCCTTGAGTAATTGAAATTCATTATTAGTTTTTGTTTTTCGTACATAGTGACCAGTGGCCATCATGTCAGCGCCCAAATCGTCTGCATGATCTAGGAAAGTCTTAAATTTGATTTCGCGGTTACATAAAATATCTGGATTTGGTGTTCTACCTTGTTTATATTCGGTAAGGAATTCTTCAAATACATGATCCCAATATTCAGTTGCAAAATTACGTCGATGGAGTTTAATATTCAAACGATCACAGACAGCTTGGGCATCTTTAACATCTTCATCAGCAGTACAGACTTCTTGGGTGTCATCTTCTTCCCAGTTTTTCATAAACATGCCTTCTACATGCATACCTTGTTGTTTAAGCAGTGCTGCGCTGACTGAAGAGTCTACGCCACCTGACATTCCTGTGATGACTTTCATGTTTTATATTTTTGTTGCTATATTCTGTTTGTATTTTGCTGATATTTTAGTCGTAATAACTGAATATGTCAGTGTTTGTTCGCTTGCCGTTGATATGGTGATCGATATGATGTAAAACAAGTGGCGAACGCAGCCTATGCGCTTGAGCAGCTACCTCATCCCGACTCAACCAAATGGCGCGAATAATGCCCTCATCTAAGGTTTGATTGGGGTTGAATTTAATTGCAGTTCCCGCAAAGCAAGAACGTAAATAATGGTTTTGGCTGTTGGGACTGGTCCATTGTGAAAATTCTATTACGTGATCTATCTCAATGTGCCAACCAGTTTCTTCCAATGTTTCACGCACCGCAGCTTCAATCAAAGTTTCATTGGGCTCCAAATGTCCGGCGGGTTGATTCAATATCTTTTCGCCATAAATATCCTCTTCTACCATCAGGAACTTGCCATCTTTTTCAATAACTGTCGCGACGGTCACTCGTGGTAACCAAGTTCTACTCATGCAACTTTACCTTTCCAACGTAAGCCCAAATACATGCCCAGCGCAGCAATAACAATAGATGCGATAGGAGAGAAGCCGAAACTGGCAGGAATGATACCAATTACCATGGCGAAACCACCCGCATAAAATGCATACGGGATTTGGGTTCTGACGTGTTCTATATGGTCACAGCCTGATGCCATTGAAGATAAAATTGTTGTGTCTGATATTGGCGAACAATGATCACCCCAAACGGCACCAGCCAAGATGCTGGCAATGGTGGTGTAAATGATATAAAAATAACTGGGGTCCATTACATTTTGAGCAGTCATCATATTCCACACAATAGGAATAACCAATGGAATTAAGATGCCCATAGCTCCCCAACTAGAACCTGTTGCGAAAGCAGTTAAAGCTGCAAGTAAAAATGTCAGTAAAGGTAGCCAATGAACCGATAAAGAATCTTGAATCATCGATGAAATGTATTGGCTGGTTTGTAACTGTTCACTGACAGAAGAGAGGGCCCAGGCCAATATAAGAATAATCATGGCGATTATCATTGGCTTCATGCCTTTTAATAAGGCATTAACGGTTTGTTCCAAAGTTAGAATGCCTTGTGTAATACTCAGAATAGATGCCACCAATACACCAGCCATGGTACCCCATAATAAGGCTTTATAAGAATTTGAATTGCCAACGATGTCACGTATAGACTGATCAGCAACGCTGGCATCTAAGCCAGTAAAGTATAAGCCTCCTAACACAACCAAAATCAAAGTTGTAAAGGGTAATATGGCATTGATGGCTCGATGAGGTTTGTCTTCAACGGGAAGGATTTCTTCTGTAGGGTGTTTGTCCAGATCTAATGAAGTTACGGTTGCATTTCTGGCACGCACTTCTGCTCGATGCATCGGCCCAAAATCTTTACCTGTACTTGCTACCATGATGGTTAAAAATAAAGCAAAAATAGGGTAGAAGCTATAAGGAATGGTCTGTAAAAACACACCATAACCACCCATATCAGTATAACCAACGCCTTTTAAAGCATCATCAATCAGCCCAACTTGAAATCCAACCCATGTGGTTACCAAAGCCAAACAGGCTATCGGAGCAGCTGTTGAATCTACCAAATACGCCAATTTCTCACGTGATATTTTCATCTTATCTGTAACTGGGCGCATGGTGTTTCCGACTACCAAAGTGTTGGCGTAATCATCAAAAAAGATACTCATACCCATACCGATGGTTGCTAATGAGGCCCGTTTAACTGTGTTGGCCCATTTTAAAATTAAATTCACAATGCCTTGCATACCGCCATTTCGAGAAGTTATACCAACCATTCCGCCAATCATGAATGAGAATAAAATAATTGAAGCATGGTCTTCATCCGCCAAAGCTTTGACCGCAAACACTTCCAATGTGGTCAGTGGAGATGTTAGTAAACTTTGGAAATCCAGCCCCCCAATTACCCACACACCAAACACCAATCCAGTGAATAGTGCAGGAATCACCTGCTTAAAAGCCAATGCAATCGCAATCGCCAGTAAAGGTGGTACGACAGAGAGCCAAGTTCCGGCATATTTAATGGTTTCAGATTCCGCGACTTCTTGTGCTGATAGATCTGTTATAAATATCAGTGAAAACAATAGCGTATATAGTATTTTAAGTGTTAATGATTGCGTGATTAATTGCATTAGGAAAAGGTCTCTGATTTGTTATTATGTATTAAGTTGTTAGAATCTTTTTTTAAACGGTTGAGTGATTCTATCATCACTGCCTATTGGATGCATCTGTCAATGTGTCAGAGTTCTTTCAGTCTTTCAGGTGTGCCGACATCATGCCATTGACCCAAATGTAATTGTGCACCGGCCTGTTGATTAACAACAGCTGATTTGATGTGTGGAACGATGCTGAACACTTCAGGAAAAATCTCACCTTCTAAGGGCTTTTCTAGAAGCTTAGGGTGGTACAAACCTATTCCGGCATAAGTGTAGTTATGGCTTTGTTCGGTTTTTAATGCCAGTTTGTCATTCACTACAGTAAAATCACCGCCGCTGTTATGTGGGGGATTCTCAATCAAAACTAATTTGACCAACTGATCATCCGATAAACTTTTTAATTGGCTGAAGCCAAAGTCGGTAAAGACATCTGCGTTAACCACTACAAAGGGGTTGTCACCCAGTAAAGGCAAGGCTTTGAGCATTCCACCGCCTGTTTCCAATGGGTAATCGGCTTCAATAGAGAACTTAACATTCACCGCAGCAAATTCGTTTTTTTTACAAAGATCATTAACAAAAGCAATGATTTGTTCTTTTAACCAACTGACATTGATCACTAAATCGGTGATACCAGCCTTGAGTAAAGCTTCAATGTGGAATTGAATCAGGGGTTTGCCTTGTACTTCTACCAAAGGTTTGGGGGTATGGTTAGTTAAAGGCTTGAGTCGTTCGCCTCTGCCGGCGGCAAAAATAAGTGCTTTCACGAGTGAGCAGATACTTGGGTTAAAGTCGGTTGAATACTTTGTAATAACTGGCTAAAAACCGCCAATTCAGGGTATTTAGCTGCGGTTTTTAATAAATAATTCATGGTGAGAGGGATGTCGTTCAAATAACCTGCTTTGCCATCACGGTAGTTTAATCTACAGAAAATTCCAATGGCCTTTAAATGACGTTGTGCTGCCATCAGTTCGAACCAACGCATCAGTTGAGAGAATTCAATGTTGGTATTGAACTGGTCGTTGTAAGCTTGTAAAAAATGACGACAATGCATTTCCACAATTTCTGCTGGCCAACTGATATAGCAATCTTTTAATAACGAAGCCAAATCATAAGTAAATGGCCCATAAACTGCATCTTGGAAATCAATCACGCCTGGATCGTTGTCTTTATCTAACACCATCAGATTTCGACTGTGATAATCGCGATGAACCATCGCCTGCGGTTGTTCATGCGCATTTTGGCAGAGTAGGGCGAATGTGTCTTCCAAAATTTCTAGTTCTTTCGTATCTAATTTTAAATCCAAATGCTTGCCGATAAACCATTCGTTAAATAACTGCATCTCTGTCATCAATAACTCATGGTCGTATGGTGGCAATTGTAAGTTGGCATCAACGGTGGCCTGCATTTTTAGGATTGAATCTATGGCTGTACTATAAAGTGATTGATGTGATTGCTTATCATCAACCAATACAGCTAAATACAATAGATTGCCAAAATCACTTAATAGTAAGAAGCCCTGTTCGTAATCTGTTGCAAATAATTCAGGTACCTTGACTTGACTGGCAGAGAGCAATTGAGATACTGCTACAAAAGGCCTGCAATCCTCATGTTCAGGTGGTGCATCCATCAATATATATGTCATGGATGCAGTTGTTATGCGGTAATAACTTCTGAAGCTTGCATCCTCAGATGCTGCGTCTATCTGAAACTCAGTACCTTGAAAATAGTCATCCAGCCATTGCTGTCGTTGCTCCCTGCGATTCATTTGTTATTTATTCTTCTGAAGATCCGGCGGATCCAGGTCCAATTTCTGTTGGTTTTGATTTCTTTAAAACTGTGGTAATCACATGCTGGTGTTCAAAATAAACAATAAAATCTGCATAATCCCAACGTGTAATTGGTGGTTCACCAACTGCAGCACGCTCACTCATTGGGTCACCATATTGTGAGCGCACTTGATTCATCGTAGCGGATTTTTTGGGTACATTTACGCCACTTTTGGCTTCTACACGATCAATCAACAGTACGTCAGCTTGAGCAGAAAAAGCCATTCCTAAAATGCTAAACAGCAAAAATATAAATTTTGTGAATGTTTTGTTTTTCTTGTTAATCTTTGTCATGGTTATCTTATTCATATTACGAGCCCTCTAAAAATGTCATTTTACCAATTAATCAAATAAATTGTCACTGCAGAAGTTTTTCCACTTACAGCTCAGCATAATTTATCGCAAAGATGTTCTATCAGATGTGAAGTGTTTAGCAAAACACTAATCTAACTGACTTATTGTCAATGTGCTTATATATTGTATCATTCAACGATAAATATCACTCAAGCCATGTGCATTCTCAAATTTTGCGAAAGTGAGGTATTAATATCAATTCATCGCAATCATTTTATATTTAATTAACCAAAGGAGAGTACACATGAATCTTAATAGTAACCAGATTCCGAATGATCCAGAAACGACCATCTTATTTCAACAACTGGGTGTATTTGATGATATACCCGCCTGTTATCAAAGTTGGCTGTTTGATGGTATTCGTGGTGAGAGTATTATTTTTCACAAGAGAGACCTGAAGCACCATAAAGACACGGATCTGATCAAAAAAGTCAAAGCCTCAAAGTTGGTCAAATCAACCAGTCAAATTACACTTAGCCGTAACCCACCAGAGTTCTTGTTTATTAACTTTAACATTGCTTTGGAATAATTAATATTGATAGAGTTCAGCCTTCAATTAATTTAAAGGCTATCAACAGCACGATCAAAAATTTACTGGTGAATTTTGATACAGATGTTTAATTGATATCATGTTTTATTTTTACCTAAACAATACTCGTTCGAGTTGCATTTGTTGGTAGAATAAAACTATAGAGACTTTGCGTCTCAATCAATAGAAAGGTGTAAATTATGAAAGCCATCAAAAATATAAGTGTCTTATCAATACTTACTTTTTCCTTATTAATAAGTTCAGCTGATGCTGGGGATAAGTGGTGGAAAAAAATCTTTAAAAATAACAGTTCAAACTCCAGTGAATTAAGTGTTACTGACATAAGTGGGGCTTTTAAACAGGCGCTGACTATTGGGGCAGAAAATGTAGTAAGTCAATTAGGAGCAGAAGGAGGTTTCAGTGCTGATGAAGCGGTATATATTCCGTTACCTGAAAATTTAGAAAAGGTGGCTAAAGTATTGAAAAAAATAGGTTTGTCAAGTCAGGTTGATGATTTAGAACTGAAGCTGAACAAGGCCGCAGAAACTGCAGTACCAATTGCTAAAGACTTGTTTCTTGAGTCAATCAAAGACATGACCTTTGATGATGTTAAGACAATTTATAAAGGAGCTGATGATTCTGCAACACAATATTTTAAACAAAAGATGACAGCCTCTTTATCTGAAAAGATGAGTCCAATTGTTGAGAATAGTTTATCTGAAGTAGGGGCAATTCAATCTCTCAACCGTGTGATGGATAAGTACCAAAACATTCCATTTGTTTCTGAAGTTAGACCCAATCTCACTGAATATGTGGTTGAAAAAGGCACTGATGGTGTATTTTATTACCTCGCCCAACAAGAAGCAGCTATCCGACAAGATCCTTTGAAACAAACTACAAATTTATTGAAAAAGGTTTTTGGTAAATAACAAAACCTTTGGCTTTAAGCACTTCGGTTACGCTCACTGCGCGGAGCCGAAGTGCAAGATCTATAATTTAAACTCAGGATAACATATTTCTTCGTTCACTGAGCGGAGCTGAAGTGCAAG
>CALLLZ010000112.1 GCA_938008005.1 uncultured Marinicella sp.
AAGTA
This sequence comes from uncultured Marinicella sp., assembly GCA_938008005.1. GTDB lineage: Bacteria > Pseudomonadota > Gammaproteobacteria > Xanthomonadales > Marinicellaceae > Marinicella. Next base: position 6 of record CALLLZ010000112.1, read on the forward strand.
CTGCTGATAAATCGATCATGCCATCAGTAGGTCCGTTCACTGCTAATTGAACAAAACGGTGCGCGAGCATCGGTTGAACATGGGCTCTTAAAGGAAAGCCAATGACATGAATCATTTGTATTTGATTGAGAAACGACCTGCTTTTTTGCCAGTACTCATGACTGGTTCGCAGCTCTTGAACTGATTGGTAATTGACACCGGTTAACTTACAAACTGATTTCAAAAAAACACGTTTGAGGGCATGACTACTTCGATGATCTGCCAGCACTGATCCGGCAAAAATTCCTGAAAAATTGATCCAACCTTTGATGTTCTGTGGAAAATCATCAGTTTGATAATCTTGTAAACATGCACGCAGATCAGCCGTACCTTTGCTGATCGATAATAACCACACATTCGGGTGATCCTGTTTAGCCAGTGCTTGCTGTATGATCGCTTTATTTTCTGTGACAGAACCTCGCGATTTGATGGCCACCACTTCGCTAATGAAACCATGAGCAGCGGCTATAGATTGCGCTAACTTGCCATCACCTCCGATTTCTGGATATTCTTGGTAAAAGAAACTTGGAACTATCAGCACTTTGACAGCTTGTTGTCCAGAAATAGTCTGTATCGGTAATTTTTGAAGTTTGCGAAATAACTCGGTTTTTTCAGAATGCAGCAGTTGTTGGTAGAGCAATGCCACAGATAAATCAACATCAGCAACTGCAGCGGTGTCGCCTTGATTCAATAACTGTTGAGCACGATTGAGTAAAGCCACTTCGTCAGTTCCTGCGGCAAGAAAGCGGGTACGTTTGGGCAGCAGGTCAATTTTCATGGTATATCGTTGTTTTGGGAAGTTTCTTATAATATGACCAAAATTGTTTCACCTCATCGTCTTGCCCAGGAATTAGCACGCCTTCTACGGGTCTCAGACCCCGTGCTATGGGCACATCAGACATTAAAAAAGCGGTGGTGATGCGACGGCTTAATTCTAATTTGATTGATTTAAATGGGCGAAAGAGGCCTTTATCACTGGTTTTGCAGTCGTAAGCAGTGAGATAGATTTCAGAATTTTGATGGTCAATCGGCATGACGGATATGATGGCACCCATTTGGGCCTGGTGGTTAAACATTTGTAAATAACTGGAACCCCAACAATCTATCCGTATATCTACCTGATCAAATCCAAGCCAGGACATCAGCTTATCATGCCAACTCTTTTGGAGCACTTGGGCTTTAAGCTCTATGCCCAGATGATGCTTATCATGACTGTAGATATCGGGTTTTTCTGTGATCTTACGGTGATGAACATAATCGTAGTGTGCCACATCAAAAGAATTCATACTGGCCAATAAAAAATGAACAGGCAACTTGAGCTTGCGGACACGGCTGAAATGGCACCTCTGATCAAAAGGCAAATGAGGTAAAGGATACATGGCTTGTGGTAGGGTGAAGACATAGATGACCCCAGCATATTCAGCAGTGTCCAGCGAGGCCAATTGGGCTTGTTGCTTGAAGGGGTGCTTTAACTGACTTTGACATTGGCCCTGGTGATCAAACCGCCAACCGTGCACAGGACAGCGAATACAGTCACGATCTACTTGGCCTTGATTTAAATCCCCACCCATGTGAGAACAATGTCGTGCTACCGTGCCTACTTGACCTTGTTGGGTTCTGAACAACAACCACTCACGTTCCATAAAATGCAAGGTTTGTTTTTGTCCTCGCTTAATCGCACGACTTTTAGCCACTGGGTACCAAGCATGTGGCAAGGAGATATCACATTGACTCATGTGTTCAGGACTGCCTATGTCAATATCAACGCTGTGTGAGTTGTATGTGTTCATCTGCTTGCTCTAAAGTGAGATATTGATTGAGATCAGTGATGTGTTTGACTGTTTTTTGACCGTTACCACACCAATCTATAGTTAACTTAACCGGTCCTTGGTAATGGTTAAGCCCAAACAATACCCTCGCATCTCCTTGAGCTGAAAAACCATTTGAAGCATTGGTTTCTCGATATTGTTTGATGGCATTACTGGAATCATCATAGCTCAGTGTTAATTTGGTACCTAAAGCATCGCGGTTACAATTTTGACCATTGCCATGTAGTTTCAGTCCTAACCAGCTTTTGTCAACGCTGTCATTACGATATACCGATAATGGAGCGAACGGACGACTAACCAAGGCATCCAGATCACCGTCATTATCAAGGTCCACAAGAGCAATACCACGGGAAGTACCGCCGGCTTCCCAACCCACTTGTTGTGCGACATCGATAAAATAATTATCTTGGTTAAGGTAGACGCGGTTGGCTTCGTTTGGAAATATACAACGACCTCGTAAATCTGCCCATGTATCCGCATAGCCATGCACCGAAGGCGGTGTAAGGGCAATACGGGCATTCCAGTACCAATAGTCAGGACAGGACTCATGTTGTTGGTCGTAACTGTCATCGGTCATACCATTAGCTTGCAAAATATCCACTCGACCATCACGATTCAAATCACCTACCGCAGCACCCCAACCAAAGCGGTTTTCATTCAGGGCATTTTTAGCTGCAGCCAAATCCTTGAACGCTTTGGCTCCCTGTTGGTTAACTTGACCATTGTTGTACCACAGCAAACTACCTTCTGCCTGAAGGGGTTCATGGACATTAGAAATGTAAATATCGGGGTGACCGTTGTTATCTAAATCTGCCAAACTGGCATTCATACCTTTGTAAGTGTCTCGCCCTAATTCTCCAACCAAAGCACCTTCCACTGATGTGAAATATTGGCCCTGCTGATTAATCAGCATCTGATCAGGCCCGAAATCATTGGCCAGATACAAATCAGTCCAACCATCACCATTCAAGTCTCCAGTGCCAATATCAATGGTCCAACGAGTACCTTGTAAACCCCAAGTGGAATTATCGACAGTTTGAAAGTGGTTACCGGCATTCATCAATAAGGCATTTTTACCACCATTGTTGGCATCATGCCAAGTGCGGTGCATGAAATTAAACATCCGACGGTCATTTTCATAGGCGGGTTCAGGCAACTGAAAAATAGATAACGGCGGTGGCACCTCATAATCAATTAAATGCGTTTGTAACGCATTACCAATCATCAAGTCGAGCCGACCATCCTTATTGACATCCAGTGCATTGGCAGTCAAGCTGATGGTGTGTTGATTTAAACCATACTCTTCACTGACATCAGTAAATTCCAAATAACCGAACTCCACCAACTGGTTATGTAGCAATTTACTTTTACCATAGCCAGTCAGTAACAATAAATCTGCATCACCATCATTATCATGATCAAACCACAATGCGCCTGAAGGTAAACCATGTTGTTGAGGGTTATGCACATAATTATCTAAAACGGGCAATGGCTGTCGTACAAATTGAAAATCACCTTGGTTAAGATAAAGAGCAGCACGCACATCGGCTTTCTTCAATGGATAGGTAACAAACACATCAACTAAACCATCTGCATTAACATCAGCTACCGATACAGCATCACCCACTGATAACAACCACTTTGAGATGTGCTGAACTCTGGAATCAATGGCCTCAAGGATGTCGCTAGGTGCTGATTCGATGCGTGTTTGTTGTTGACTGATGGCGGTGAATTTAAAGTCTGTTTTAATGTAACTGGGATGATGAATGTTCAATGCATAATATGTATAACCAATGGGTGTTAACATCAGTAATGGCACCACAGGTCGGCACAACTGTTGTTTGAAGCGATACCATACAGGACTCTTTTTATGAGCTTGAACAAGTTTAAAAAGTCCGTTCAAAGTAAAATAAATAAATGCTGCTTTAAATAATGCCGACAACATTTCAAAGCTATGCAAATAAAGATCAAGTGCTGCGATAAAAAAGGCCATGAAAACTTGACCTCGCGCAGAACGCGGCGAAGTAGCCGGATCGGTAAGCATAAAAAAAGTAAAAAGATAAAACGCTGGTGAAGTGATGGTGCCCATGATGATGGCTTCGGCTGGCACATGATGTTGAGTTAACCAAGCTCTGATGGCAACATTAATGCCATAAAAAAACAAGAATGAAAGGATCAGAACGTTTCTTTTAATTTTAAACACAAACAAAGCCACAGCTGCAGTAACAATAAAAGCAGCCACTGCTATATGCCCTCCCCATTGATAAGCTGGAGCGGGGCTGATCATACCTTCGGAAACCACAATACCAACCAACAAACCAAACAGAGTTGGGTTATATACATGTCTGCCATTGATGGTTATTAAGTGTTTAGAAGTAATCGCGAATAACACAGGTACCAAGGGCAATAGCAACCCATGCGCAGTGTTGACCAAAATACTCAACCCCAAGCCAGTAATCAAACCACTGAAAGGAAATAACTTTTCTTTTTTCAATAACCAAGCTAATGCCATATCCAAGATACAGGCGCTGCCAACAATCAATAAAACTTGTGCTGGACTGCGGTTAAAACCCAAAACTGTGATGCCAAAAACAACATAGGTTAACAACATGGAGGCTACGGGAACTCTGGGGTCAGACAAGGTAGGTAAACCAATCCAAGATGATGTCAGTTCATTTTTCATATGCGAGCCAATTCAATGTAAGGGATGCGTTGTTCTGGTGTCTCTAATCTCAATTCAGAGCCCGGATATTGCACAGCAAATAATTCACCAGATGCTTCTATACAGCGGTAATCTTCCAGGCAGGCTGCCAGAGGGTCATGTTGATGTAATCCCATGATGGCATAATGCCAAGGCCCAACCCTCCTCTGTCGATAAACATATCTGACTAATGCACCGAAAATAGCGGAGTTATTGTATTCTGCTGCCGCCATTGAAAAATACAAATGGGGTACCTGGTTGCCTGGTTGAGGTAATGGTTTTAACGGACTCAATCTGGCAGCGGCGTTATAGAAAGGCTTCAAAAAACGCATACCTGTTGAATAAGCTTCAATGTGTGTTTGACGGAAACTACTTTGGTCCCAAGCCGCCAGCGTCGCTACTATGCGGTTTTCTTGCCAGGCGATGTAAATATCATCAATATTCAATCCACGTAAACGATTGGTGCCAAGATCATGTGCTTGATAGTTCGGAGAGAATTGTTTGGTTGCTAGTTGTTGATTTATAAACTCAAAAACCGCTGGTAATTGATCTGGTTTAGCGGTGGTGAAATGTAACCCTGGAATATTGATTGCAGGTTGCGCATAATCCAAACGGATGGCTGGACTTAAAATAGTGCCCATATGCGCATACTTGGGTAAGCCAGCTCGTTGACTGGTGAGTTGTTCCAAAGCCACTTTGTTATGGCTTAAAATCACAGTGAAATAGCAAGATAATTCTTGTTGTTCGTGCAACTCCTGCAAATAGCGATAACCTCTGGCCAACAAAGTGCTTTTTCTGACTTCAGGCTCACAACGCAAGTCGGCCAGATAACCCAAGCGTTGCAGCTGTCCATTGACATACCCATCCAGTGTAAATCTAGAACCAAAACCAACGATTCTGTCTTCAGAGGTATTGACGCACTTAATTACCTGAACCTCATCTGCTTGTACCTGACAGGCAGCAAAATAACTGGGTTCTCGTCTGAAACTGATGCTGATGCCTTCACCCATGTGGTTTTTTGCCAAACAATCACGCAACGCCTGATCATCTTGCTGTTCAGCCAGTTTAAACTGAAAGCGGCTGCTCATTTGAGTCTCCTACAACGGTAAAACAGGTGTGCCAAAAAATATCTTGACTGAGTCCAGGTGGTTTCACATCACCTAAGCTTTTTGACAAATTTTGTTGATGATAATAATTGTCCATTGGATGCTGGGTCCGAATGATTTTTATTGGCCCCAATTGCCCTAAATATCGAGCATATTTGTATTGTGGATTTTGATTAAGGTGTCGTTCCACTTGAGCAGATAGTTGTTTGACCCATTCATCTGAAACCTCTATTGCATCCACATACAAACAATAATGCGGATTGGGCAATGGGTTTGCCACCAACAAAGTGAAACCAGGAATTTGGTTTAGCAGAGGTAAGACAAAGTCTTCGCTGAGTTTCTCACCGCACAGATCCGACACTGATCCAGCACGCCCAATAAAATCCAAACAAGGTGCTGTGTCTAGCCACCCAGTCACCCGTACTCGATCACCTATGTTGTAACGATATAACCCGCTATAGTTGGTCAGTAACACTGTATAAGTTTGGCCTGTGAGCAGTTGATGTGCCAGTTTAATTTCACCTTTTTGATCTACAAATTCATAAAAACCGCTGCGCACTGCTAACACCGGACTCTTAGTACCGCTGAAAGGCAATGTAATGACTCCTTCGGTTGCCAACAAACCCTTAGATTGAATCCAGACATCTTTGAATAAACTTTTCAATTGTTTCGCATAAACCTGGCTGCTGGCAGAAGACCAACAGCTGATTAAAGCTAACTTGGGCCATATTTCTCGAGTATATACAACACCGTTTTTGATGTTTTTAGACAACAACAGAGCACGTTGTGGGTCAGGTTTAAAGTTGAATTGATCCTTGAATGGTTGTAACTCTGGCTGCGAGACTTGGCCATTTTTTATATCTTCAAGCAGTTGTTCAGCCATTTCAGGTATGGCTTTTATAAGCTGTAACAAAAAAGTTGGGCTCCAGATCGAAATCATGGATAAATCGGCATCGCTCAGTAAATAACGTAAAGTAATGTATTGCCATGCATCGATGGATTTAACACCTGCCACCCATGCCGGTACAGCCAAAGTTTGTGCAATTAATTCAGCGGCCTCTTCACCTAAATACAACGCATCATTATGGCTCCCAATCGGCGTACCATCAGCCGTCTGTTCTTGATCACGACTGACTGGGCTGATTGACCAATAAGCACTGCCTTGCATAATGGTAGGTTGTTGTTGTAGCACGTCGTACAACCATGGAAATAAAGCAACTTTAAACGCTTTTAAGGCTGAAGCTGTATATGGAATCATTTTAGCTTGCTCAGTGGTACCTGAAGTGCGTTCATACCAAAGTACAGCTTCATCAAATAACACCTGCTTTTCTCCATTGAGAATTCGATTAATTTCAAGTGACAATTGCTGATATGAATGTATAGGAACAGCAGTTTGATATTGTTTAATTAACTGCATATTTGGAAACCCAT
>CALLLZ010000113.1 GCA_938008005.1 uncultured Marinicella sp.
TCGACACTTCTTCAACAGGGACATGCTTAATGCGAAAAATTTTGGTGATCATTTGATCAGGGTGGTCACTCCCAAGAGTCGTAATCTGGCCCGCCAAGGGATTGCTTTTATCTATGGGAATGATTTTAATAATATCCCCTTGACTTTCAGTGGTAAAACCATTGACACTCAATATCGACAAGAATAAATCATAAATTTTATCTTCAGAGACAGGCTGTCCTGAAATGACTGTGATTTTGCCAGATACTTCTGGGTCAATCACAAAGTTTTTACCAGTAATATCGCGAACGGTTTCAACCAACAACCTGATTTCAGCGTCCTGTAAGTTCAAGGTATGCATGTGATCTTCTGACCATGCAGACAAATTCACCAGTAAACTAAGAATTAAGATCAAGGCTATTCGACTTTTGCTCATTGTTGGAACTCTGATAGGTTGAGGTTTAAATTCATTTTACGACCATTACGCTTGACTGTCACGTTGAGGTTGGAATTGCTTTGTAATTGTTGTTGTAAACTTAAAATATTTTGGTAGGAAATATCAACGCCATTAACAGATACGATCTGATCATTAGACCTCAAACCCAGCTTAACCAATTCACTGCTACTGGCTAATTGTGATACACGCAGGCCTGCAATTTGCCCTTGACCGTCTTTCACCAAACTGACCTTACCTGCCAGTTGTTTAATTCTATTGGGGTCATATTGTTGCTTATTCAACATGTCTTGCCAGTCTGAAGATTTATTGATGTGATTGGCGATACGTGCAGCTGATTCTTGATTCTTCAAACTCTTCGAATTAGTGGCAGGCGATTTACTGACAGTTGAAAGCATCGATCCTTTGCTTAAAGACAACTTCTCCCTTTTGCCACCAGCACGCCTAAGTACCAAGTGACTGTCATGAATCTCGGCCAATTCGGCCAGTCCATACACATCATCTCCCACTTTAAACTTCTGTTCATCACCTTGTCGATTACGAATGTAAGCACGTCCTTGATTTGGGTCATTACTGGAAAATATCCCTGTGATAATCAAATCTAATGATGATTCACTTTGCAACATATCTAACGGAATTTCACTGCTGGTTGAAGAACCAAACAAGTGATAACTAGAAAGCTTGGGGATTTGTGCTGGATCAGACAATTGAGCTGGGGGTGCTGTGACTGCTTGAATCTCGTCTGATTGATGTTTTGGGAACAAGATAAACTGTACCCACAACCACACGACCAGCCCCATCAGCACCCATGTAATAATTCGTTTTAAATGTTGCTTGTATTTACTCAATAGTTATTTTAAAACTCAGTTTCCTAAAATTCAGATACCTCTATATCCATCAGTGGATCGGCGCCAGTCATAATGGTGGCTTTCAATGCATGACACCTTGGTAGGATTTTAGCGAAATAAAATTTCGCAGTTTTCATTTTTCCGTTATAAAAATCGGCGCCCAGCTGTCCTTTGTTGTTGTCTGCTGAATTATGCAGTTGAGCCCAAAAATATGCAAGTAATACATAACCTGAAAGCATCAAATAATCCACCGATGCAGCTCCCACTTCATTGGCATTTTTTTGCGCTTGGCCAGTAATGAATTGAGTCATTTCTTGCCACATATCTAAATAGTTCTGCAACTCTTGATTCAAGGGTGTATCAGTGTCATTGATAAAATTTTGTATGACCTCCGCCATTTCACCTATTTGGCCTTTCTGCATCATCAACATTTTACGACCAGTTAAGTCCAAAGCCTGGATTCCAGTAGTGCCTTCATACAAGGTGAAAATCTTGGCATCACGATGCCACTGTTCCTGACCATGCTCTCGAATATAGCCATGCCCACCAAATATTTGCACCCCGTTATCAGTGGCCTCTAACGCCACTTCGGTCAAAAATGCTTTAACTATAGGTGTTAAAAATGCCAACAAACGATCTGCTCGTTTGACTTCAACTTCATCTTTACTGTGCTTGATTATTTCAATTTGTTGACCTACAAAATAAGCCATCGCACGATTACCTTCTGCAAATGCTTTCATGGTCAATAGCATGCGTCTCACATCAGGATGTACAATGATTGGGTCGGCGGCTTTATTAGGGTATTGGGGTCCTGTGGCTGCACGCATTTGTAAACGTTCTTTGGCGTATACCAACGCGCTTTCATAAGAAGCTTGTGTCGCTGACAGGCCTTGAATACCTGTATTTAAACGGGCTCCATTCATCATGGTAAACATGATTTTCAAGCCATCATTTCCTTGACCGATCAAAAACCCTTTAGCCGCATCAAAGTTCATCACACAGGTTGCCGATCCATTCAAACCCATCTTGTGTTCAATACTTGCTGCACTTAATGTATTTCTTTGATCTAACTCCAAGCTGTCATTAAGCAGCACTTTCGGTACCAAGAACAATGAGATGCCTTTGGTTCCTTTCGGTGCATCAGGCAACCTGGCTAGCACCAAATGAATGATATTGTCGGTCAAATCGTGCTCACCAGAAGTAATGAATATTTTGGTTCCAGTTACATCATATGAGCCATCATCATTTGGCTTAGCTGAAGTGTTAACCAAACCTAAATCAGTACCACAATGTGGTTCGGTTAAGCACATTGTACCAGCCCATTCACCAGTGGTTAGCTTAGGCAAAAACTTTTGCTTCAATTGATCTGATGCAAAATGTGCTATCAACTCTCTGGCGCCATGAGTTAAACCAGTGTAATTTGACCAACCTGGGCAATAATAGGTATTTAATTCACCCAATATCAATTGTAACCAATAACTCAAACCTTGACCACCATACTCAGGATCACCATCTAAAGCTGCCCAACCCGATTCACAGAATTCTTTATATAAAGCTTTAAAACCATCAGGAGTGGTTACTGTAGTGCCTTCATGTCGACAACCTTGTTCGTCGGAATTCCTATTTAATGGACCAGCATTTTCATGTAAAAATTTTGAAGCCTCCTCAACAATAGTCATGAAAGTTTCAGTGTCTATGTCATCATGTACGCCTAGTTTTTTATAATGCGATGAGAGGTCTAATACTTCATCGGCAATAAATTGTATATCTTTAATGGGTGCGGGTATATTGGCCATATTCAAACGTTCGTTTTAAAAGCAAAGTATTCTATCATTCGCTCTGATGAAATGAAATATAGTTTGGCAACTAATTAACCCAAAGTGAACACCTCTGGACACCATTACGCTGAAGTTCTGGAGCAAATATTCTTGATTATTCATAGAAATCTTTAAAGCATAGAAAGCTATAAATGCACCAATGCCTCCTTATTTTTTGATATTTATAGCTTTAAACTCAAACCTCGTATTCCTTGAAAACTACAAAAAACTCCATCATTCCGTTAAAATAAATATCATGCAAGCTGGAGAAATTACAGTTTTATTGAATCGAGTCAGTCCTAATAGTAAAAAGGATTTCGATCAAATTTATTCGTTGCTTTATAACGAAATCAAAGCAGTGGCCCACAACCAACTTGCGAATATGCATAACCAACAGACCATCAGTGCGACTGTTTTAGCCAATGAATGCTACCTTAAACTCATACAACTGGAAAAACCCAGCCATCAAAACCGTAAACATTTATTGAATTATTTGGCCAAAGCAATGCGGCGATATTTAATTGACCGAATACGAAAAAAAAATCGTGATAAAAGAAAAGGACATGTAGATTATCAGCAGATGTCACAAATCATTGGCGCTAAAGATGTCGAACTAGATATGATCGAAATTGATAGACTGATTGATATTTTGGCAGAAATAGACCCCCACCTCGGTGAACTTTTCCAACTAAAGATTATCTTCAACTTCACTTTCAAAGAATTGGCTAAAATATTTGACCTATCCGAACGTCAAATCATTCGCCAATGGAACCAAGCCAAAACATGGCTACTCACGCTTATCGAGGTCAAAGATGGACTTAATTAAAATCAAGGAAGCCAATCAAATATATTCATCTTTGGCAGATAAAACCATCGACGATGCAATGGTGCAATTAAACACTTATGAAAATTTAGACCATGAGGTACTACAGTTAGTAAAATCCCTGATCAACAACAGTCAAAAATCCAATACTTTTTTTGACGAAAAAATAAGCAAAAATTACCAGTTCCCCACACAAAAATGGCAGGCTGACGATATAGTTGATGGCTATCAATTGTTAGAACAGATTGGACAAGGCGGCATGTCTGTTGTCTTCAAAGCGATTCGCATCAATTCAACCACACAAAAACCTGTGGCCATTAAATTATTTAACTTATCCAATCATAGCGCAGAAATTCAAGCCCGTTTTCAAGCTGAACAATCCATGCTGGCTGATTTATCACACCCTAATATAATTGAATTTCATCATGGTGAAAACACCAAACACAGAGATTCTTACATCGTTATGGAGCTGTTAGATGATGGTATGCCTATAGACAGCTATGCCAAAAACAAAAAGCTCAATACCAAACAAATCATCACCCTGCTCATTCAAGCAACAGACGCGCTTCAATATGCACATAACCAACTGATCATTCATCGTGATATTAAGCCATCGAATATATTGATCAATGGAGCCGGACAGTTAAAAATTCTCGATTTTGGAATAGCCAAATTAATTAACCCAGAGGAGAGCTCATCACCTGATGAACAAACTGTAAACACCCTTATTGCTCTAACGCCATCTTTTGCTTCACCCGAACAAATCAATGCACAAAAAGTTGATGTCACCACCGACGTCTTTTCTTTGGCAGCAGTGGCTGTTTATTTATTGACTGGAGAGCAACCTTTTCCAGCCAACCGCATGTTGAACTCATGTGCAAATGATGACTTCCATGTCAGGCAATTACTTAAAACACACATCACAGATCAAGACTTACGCAACGTTTTAACACAAGCTCTGCATCAAGAAAGCCAACATCGGTACGCCAATATGTTTTCTTTCAACCAAGACTTGGACAAATGGCTGAAACAAAAACCTGTCAGTGCCAGTAAAGACTCTTGGTGGTATCGTTTGCAGCGTTTTGCGGCCAGACGAACCGCTTTATTTTCTACTTCTTTGGTTTTAATCGGCACGGTTTTGGCTGCCATAATTGCGCTTACTATGCAAAATCAAACCATCAAATTAGAAGCTCAAAAAACCGATGCAGTGAAACAATTTATGCTGGACTCTTTCAGCGTGACCGACCCCAATGTTTCCCAAGGCGTGGATCTTTCAAGCAAAGACTTACTTCGAGTCGCCGCTGACAAAATGACTGGCAATAATGACATGGATCCAGAGGTTAGGTTTGAATTATATATGGCTCTGGCTCTGGCCAATGGTCGCCTAGGCTACTATCCTGAGGCCATTGCACTTTTAAATAATGCTTTGTTGGTTCAACCTAAAAATGAACAAGCCACCGCATTGCTCGCTCAATACTTGTTCAACGCCGGTGAAATTGAAACGGTCAATCAACTATTGGCACTTACAAAAGAAAACCAATTCAATTCAATATCAGACAAAGCAGCAATAAAACGTGTTAGAGCCAGCCTCCTTGCACAAGCAGGTGAATATGAACAGGCATTTACTGTATTTGACTCGCTCCAAGCTTTAGAATCCAAGAAAACCGACATTCTCAAGAACCAAGCACTGTTGGCTGAAATGTATTATCTGAAAGGAGAGTCGGGCCGTTCAATTGAAATTATTGAACAGCTTAAGTTAAACCATCCACTGCCAGCCACCGATGTTTTTAATCTGGGCTTAAATTCTGACTTGGTACAGTATCATGACCAGGTCGGTAACTTCGCTGCTGCCATGAGTTTGACTGAAGAAAACATCCAATCATATCAACTGATTTTAGGTGACGAGCACCCTGATCTGGGTTTGGCTTATAACTCACTTTCGGTTTTTCAAAGACTCAATGGACAGCTACACGACGCCATTAACAGCGCCACCATCAGCGAGCAAATTTTTCGCAAAAGGTACGGTAATACCAGCGAGGGCTTGGCACAGTCTCTCAGTAATACTGGTGTGGCGCATTATTATTTAAAAAACAATGATCTGGCCATATCAAACTTAACCGATGCAGTTGCGATGCTCACCCAAATTTTCAGTGCAGATCATCCTGAAACCATCAATGCCAAAGCCAATTTAGCAGTCATACTGAATGCCACCGGCAAGCCAAAGGAGGCCTTACCCATACTGCAAAAAATCCACCAATATGAAATCGACAAATATGGCGAATCCAGTCGCAAAATTCTCTACACGCAACAGGCACTGGCTTTAACCTTGGCAAATTTGGGTCAGTATAATGATTCAATCAACCACGCCACTGAGAGCCTCACATTGGCAAAAGAACATTTTTCATCCGACCAAAATTTAGTCAATCACTCAGAAAGTATCTTGGGCCGCGTTTATTTTATGGCAGGTAAACACCAGTTATCTGTTCAGCATAATCTCAACCACATCAACAAGTGGACTTCTGGCAATGAAAATAACTACGCCAGATCACTCAGTTTAATTGCCAATAGCTATTTCAAACTCGATGATTACACACTAAGCGAAATATTCTTTAAAAGATGGACAGATCATTTATTTAAACTGTACGGTGCCTTAGACGAGAAGTACTTAGATGGTTTACTTAAAAGTGCAGAATACTTATTTAAGATGAATCTGAAAGATGCTGCTCTGGTACATTTAAAAACAGTATCAAAAACGCTGAATGACAATAATTTGGAGTTTGAGTCCATTCATTCACAACTGAATGAACTCAAAGCAAGAAATTGATGTTCAATCACTCAAAATCATCACTAAAGATTAAATCTTCAGGTTGAAAAACCGCACGAACAGTGGCGCTTTGTATAACCGCTATAAAGCAAGTATCTCCACTGGGCAGTGGACAATTCAACCAGCCTGTAAAATTGCTACCTGATTCAGGATCGGCTGTTAATTCGACCAAAGTATTGTTAAATATCACTTCAGTACAATCTATACCACATGCTATTCCAACCGGGTCACTGATCACAGTGCCTTCTCCCGAACCTTCTTTCTGTACTGTCAAAAGAAACTCATCTTCACCAATATTATCATACACCTCATCAAAACCAGCATCATATAAACCACCCCCACCTGGCCCAACTTGTGGATTGGTATTTTCATTAACTGGAGAAACCTGATATTCAATGTCTCTGTCGGTACTCCAAGCAAATGAATCTTGTTGACACATATCCACTCCATAAGAACTTGATTGTTGTCTTGCATCACCACCGACCACATTATTAAACACTGCAAATCCAATCACATAAGCACCAAGTGTTCCTGGCCAATCTATAGAGTTTTCTATGAGGTTACATCTCGCTGAGGTTCCAGAAGTGGTTCGATCATCACCACCTCTTGTGTCTTGAAAAATTGAGTTTTCGATGCTCAAATCGCTCGATTCCAATACATTGGCCCATGCATAAGATTGGTTGTTAGGATCGTCTACGTAAGTATTACCTGCCACGGTGATGTGGGTCATTTCAAACCGACTGCCATTATTGAACACCAGGTGCCTGGCTTCATTATTGGTGATACTTGAACTACCAAGCTGAACGTATGCGCCATTGGTTGCGGTAATTAACCCTCTGATTTCATCCTCTGATTGAAAATAATCATTGTGCTCAATCAATGTTCTGCTTATTTTAACTTTAGAGTTAGTCACATAAATAACACTGTCACCAGCATCATTGTTATCAACTTCAGAACAACTGATCAGGAAGTCACAACTTGCCTTTCTATCCATGGTAACTTGGGTGGTTGTGATGCCACCATTACTGGCATACAAAGCACTGCCGTTACCAAATGATCGATTTCTACCAATAAACGCATTCAACATGGTTGCTCTACCAGTACCGTTAATATAAACCCCGCCCCCATTTTCAGAGGCGAAGTGGTCAGTAATTTTAACCCTTGAGGAGTCACCTGATATCAACATCTCACCACCATTGTCAACCATAATACCTCCACCGTTAACTGCATTTGCAACTCCATTGCCGCGGATTTCAGCACCTCCTGAAACATCCAAAAAACAGCCATCAGAAATATGGATATTTCCACCATCATCTGCACGATTTTCAAGCACTTTCCCTTTCAATGAAACAAAAGAGTTGTTACCAAAACACCAAATTCCCCCGCCTTTTGGAACCCTACTTTCATTGGTACCGTGTTCAAATATAACTGAATTATGGTCTACCGATACAAAAGCCCCCTCAAGTACCCTAATACCGGCTTGATTGTTTGATACATCAACTGATTCTAAAAACACCACAGCCTCTTGTTCTGCGATTAAACCACGCGACCCACTACCAGATATTGACATATTTTTTAAAGTAACTTCCGATTGCCCATTGATTCTGAACACAGCTTCACTTCCGCCTCCCAACACCGTAATACCAGAGTTGTTACTCGAACCGCAATCACCATAACCAC
>CALLLZ010000114.1 GCA_938008005.1 uncultured Marinicella sp.
GTATTAACCTCATGTCACCCAAAGGCATTCATGATATTGAGGACATTCGAAAAGGTATGCAAGACATTCAATTTGACATTGAGTGGTTAGCACCTAACACCCCAAAAGAACAAGTTGAAAAACACTTTAAGGAATTAATTGAAACGCAGCTAACTAGCCCAGAGTCAATTAATTTCAATCAAATCACCATCAACCGTTTAATAAAAAAATTACCCGAAGCCAGTCGTTTTGATCGTTGGCAATTTTATTTTTCACCTGATGCAGGCACCTTAGTAGTGATTGATAGTAAAAAAATTCATACCATCATCGGTTCCGAAATTAACAGGGCTTTATATAATGCCTGGTTACTCAAAAACCCAGTCACCACTTCTAAACTTTTAACTCGACTGCTTAAATTAGGTAATTAACGAATACATCTACTCATTCCTCATTCCCGCAGCCCTTTTATATATTAACCATTGCGGGTGATTGTATTAAAAATCGCAATTCGAACAGCTTAAAAGCAATCAATTTATATATAAAAAAAGGAGCCAGAGGCTCCTTTCATTAATACACCAAGTATTGAACTTCTATAAACCTGTGCCTTGAGCAAGCAAATCTTCATTGATTGTTATATCAGCTGATTGGCGTAAAGCTTGAATCAACAACTGCTGTTCATTGCTTTTAATATTTCGACCTAATTGAGCTGACTCAACGTTTAAATCATCCAACGCATCTAAATCTGCTTCATTAACAGCCAATAACTTGACTGCCACTAGGTCAGAGGCGTTACCATCAACAAGATGGATTAACTCATTAGCTTCTGAAGGGCGACTCAATTCAAATATGTTTTTAACCAGATTAAATGGTAATGTAGACCCGGTCCGGGTCACAGCTTCAGCCACTTGCAAATCTAGTTCATTACTTTCAGCAACTGCGGCTAAACTTTGATCATCTGAATTAACACGCTCAATTACATTATCAGCTAACTCCCTAGCAGCAGCATTCGCTTTTTCATTTGTTAGAGCGGTCAAAATTGTCTCTTTTACTTCTTCCAAGGGCTTAAGTTCAGATACTTTAACTTCATTTAAATGCAAGAAAACAGCGTGTGTATCAGTGATGTTGATGATATCAGAATTCAACAAATTTTCTTTTACATTCTCTGAGTATGCTTCTTGTATAAAATCTTGATTAGCAGTTAAGTCTGTTCCACCTGTGCGAGGGAAAAATTCAGTGGTTTTAAGTTCGTAACCATTATCTTCTGCAACCTGCTCTAAGCCACTTTGAGCATCAAGTGATGCCTCTGCTAACGCACTGGCCATATCCAAGAACAAAGTCTCTGCTTCTCTGGCTTGTAACGCTTGTATTATGTCGGCTTTCACTGCTTCATAAATAGGCGTACTGGCTTCTTTAATTTGACTCAATTGAATGATGTGATAACCAAATTGAGTTTTAACAGGTTCTGTGACTGTATCAACCTCCATATCAAACAAGGCATCATTAAATTCTTCAACCATATCACCAGGTGATACCCAACCTAAATCACCACCACTGGGAGCTGAGCCAGGATCTTGAGAATATGAAGTCGCTAATTCAGAAAACTCTTCTCCAGCTGCCAATTTATTTTGCACTTCTTTTAATAATTGCTCAGCTTCTTCATCATCATTAATAAGAATATGAGCAGCCATCCTTTGTTCAGGTTGCTTATAAGAATCTTTGTTGGCTGTATAATAATCCATTGAGTCAACTTCAGCTATTTCTATATTTTCAGCCACATCTTCTGCTTTTAACTCAATATAATTAACCGACACCATTTCTTCTGTCATGTATTGAGAAGAGTTTTCATTATAGTAGTTATTTATTTCTTCATCAGTTACCTCAACATCTTCCATAAACTTTTCTGGTGAAATGATTACATACTCAATGTCTCTGGTCTGCTTATTCAATAGCGCCATTTGCTTAGTTTCGTATGGTGTAACAAATGAGGTTTGATCGAATATACCATTAAGTGCTTGTCCGGCTTGCTCTTGAGCTATTTTCATTTGTAATAACTGCGCAGATTGGTTGGTTCGACTCAAAAATGCGGCATAAATATTTTTATCGAATTGCCCATTTTCACCTTTGAACGCAGGTGCTTCTTCAAGAGTTTCACGTATTTCTTCCGCCGTAACAGTAAACCCATTATCTAGGGCAACCTGTCTAGCTAATTCACTATTAATCATTGACTCCAAATAATTCCTTCGCAATACTGGAGAGTCAAAATAACTGGGATCAAAACCTTCTCCAAATTGAGACATCATGCTCTGACGGTAATTAGCAAATTGATTAACATATTCCGTATATGATATGCTTTCACCATTCACTGTGGCCAAAGAATCGTTACCTGATTGAGTGATGTAATCACCCACTCCCCATAAGGCAAATGCCGCAATCAACAAGATCATGACTATTGTCATGAACATACCAGTAGATTTTTTTCTTATCCAAGTTAACATATTATTTTTCGTTCAAATTTAATCTAAAAAAAAAGGGTGTCATGACGACACCCTTCTTTTATGTGGCGGAGCGGACGGGACTC
>CALLLZ010000115.1 GCA_938008005.1 uncultured Marinicella sp.
TCGATCATGCCAGGGTGATCGACTCCAAAAGTGGTGATTGATGAAACATGTACGAACTTTTTTGCCTGTCGTTCCATGGCGCTTTGTATCAGGTTTAAAGTACCCAATATATTGGTTTCGGTTTGCCTGGGATTGTATTTACTCCAGGTGTTGGTATCCGCAGCAGTATGAAACAACCCATCAACCTGCTTGGGGAGTACTTGTTGTATAGCTTTTTTATCCAATAAATCAGCTTGCACATAGTTAACCCCTTGCAGTACATTTTCTGGTATGCTTCGACACATGGCAGTGACCTGCCAACCAATGTGAACCAATTGCTGACACAAGTGCCTGCCTAAAAAACCGGTTGAACCGGTCACAAATGCTGCTTGAGTCATTCTTTTGGCCATGTTTTAAAATCGCTGTAAACAAATACACAGTTTAATATATTTTTCTTAATCGAATAAAGGTGAAATCATGGAAGTGATGCCATTTAAAAGGCACATCTCCCAAACCGTCAAATTATCACTGCCTCTGATCATCAGTCAGATCACCGTGGTGGCAATGACATTTGTCGATACCGTGATGGCTGGCCGCTTGGGTTCAACCACCTTGGCTGCAGTAGCTGTAGGCAGCTCACTGTGGTCAACTGCTATTTTATTTGTATTTGGAATCTTGATGGCCATTCCATCGGTGGTATCAGCGATGGATGGTGCCAATGAACAGCATAAAATTGCTCCATTTTTCAGACAAACCCTATGGTTGGCATTGATATTAGGACTGATATTCACCGGTGTCATTTTATTGATGGATCCTTTGTTTGCACTATTTGACACTCAGCCGGAAGTCATTCCAGAAGCAAAAAGCTATCTACATGCATTGGCCTGGGGTGTGATGCCATTGTCATTTTTTGTGGCATTCAGGTATTTGGCTGATGGTTTATCTGTGACCAAAACCACTATGTATGTCAGCTTTTTGGGCTTGCTATTGAATATCCCGTTGAACTATATATTGATGTTTGGCAAATTGGGTTTTCCTGCCATGGGTGCTCAAGGTTGTGGTTATGCTACCGCGACCGTCTTGGCCATTCAAATGTTGGCTTACATCATGATTACTCATAAGCATAAAATTATTGGCTCATATAAAATATTCAATCAACTGGACAGGCCTGATTGGGCTGAGATTGGTCAATTTTTTAAACTGGGTTTTCCAGTGGGTATGTCGATGTTTGCGGAAGTTGGTTTTTTTGCCATCATCACTTTATTGGCCTCATCGCTGGCCACTGAGACAGTGGCAGCCCACCAAATCGCTTTGAATTTTTCTTCACTGTTGTTTATGGTGCCCCTTGGTCTGTCGATGGGTATCACCATCCGTGTGGGTAATGCAGTGGGCAGAAACAACCCGATTGATATAAAAAATGCGGGATTCTACGGCATCTCTTTGGTGTTGATCACACAACTATTTTCCGCCGCCATCACCATTTTGTTTGCACCACAAATTGTGGGCTTATATATTGATGATCCAGCCGTTTCTGCAATTGCTGTCGGTCTGTTGTTTTTTGCCGCGATCTTTCAGTTATCAGATGGCATTCAAGTTGCAGCGGCTGGTGCTTTGCGGGGCATCAAAGACATGAATTTCATCATGTTGAGCAATATATTTTCATTCTGGATCTTGGGTTTTGTGACGTCTTGGTATTTGTGCTTCAAACTAAATATGGGTGCTGAAGGTTTGTGGGTGGGAATCATTGTTGGTTTAACGGCAGCGGCTTTCCTCAATATTTTTCGTTACAAATCCAAATCAAAAATTTAAAAAAGGCTCATTAGATGATTCAATGAGCCGTTTTAAGGTGGAAATCACCCACATTATGTATTGTGTCAAAATGACAGGTTTAAAGTATAATCACTCAAACCCGTTCAAAAAGACTACATCAGAGGGTTCGCCAGTTGTTGATATTAACTCAAAAACAAAACGTCCCAAAGGCACATTGTTTTGTAGAGGAGCTGTTGTGATTCTAAAAATAGGCTCTCTGGGTGAGGTGCTTGCACCAATTTGTGTGAAAGAGTTACCGAATCGAGTCCCGGCATCGTAGGGTAATAAATCAATCTCCAAATCATCTAACCAAACCCCAGCTGGCTTTAAATCTAAATCATGTACACCTATGAACCAGTCAGGACTGGGTGCAATCATGGTAGTCATACTGAATAATGGATGAGAATCACTGATGTCAAAAAATAACTCTATGCTGTCTACACCATCAGCGCCTGGGCCTGAAACTAATGATTCAGAACCACTGTTATCAATCAAATCCATAATTTCATTACTTAGAATTGAAGTGCCACCAGATTGAGCCATTTGTCTGATGCCATCAGTGGCAATTCCGCCAGCATCCCATATAAATCCATCGATGTTATGTGTATTACCAATTAAGGGTGAAAAATGGGCGCTACTCGGATAATCTGTTGGGTGCGATGCTGCTGACCATTCAGCAAAAAACGTGAGTTTATAACGTGCGGCATACTCATAACGTTCTTGGTCATCATTGATGTTCCTAAATGCCAAGTAAGATGCTGATTCGATTGCTGCTGCTTGAATTTGAGCGATGCTTGGATCTGATGAAAATGTGGTGTTTAAAGCATAAACGGTCATGCGGTAGTTACCTGAGGTGGGAGAAGGAGGGCATGGTCCACCATAGCCATTGATGCCAAAGTTGGTTAAACCTTCGGTGCCAACACCATTGGGGTTATTTTCCGGAATGTGAGAAACCTCTGCGCCGATGTTATAAAGTTTCCAATGTAAGAAGTTGAAATTTTCATCAATGAAGACCACCGCAAAACTCTGGGTGTTGGCAGGTATGTCTGACCATATCAGTTGCGGTGAAATATTGTCGCCTGAACAGTTGCCGCCACCATCAAAAGTGAAATCGTTTGGAATGACTGACTCAACAGGATAACTGGGTATAGTCAAATTAAGTGCATAACTGGCAGGCATGGCGCTACACACGGCTAATAAAAAAGCGATTATTTTTTTCATTGGATTAATCCTGTATTTTATTTTAAAAAACAGTCTACATTGTAAAGAAGAGCTGTTTTTAATTCTTCACGAATTCATCACAGTTTAGAAGAATATTTATGCAAGAAATAGGGTTGTGGTTCCGATTATGACCATAAAAGATACCGTTGAGCTATTAAAATGATGATTTCAATAAACATCGAGAGAAAAAGGTGAAACAAAATTTTCAGATTACTGCGTTGCCAGCGAATCAATTTAAATCCCACTTTAAATCTTCGGATAAAGATTTAAGTCGGTTAAATGCACACTGGTTGATTGTTGATCAAACACCTGGGTATCCCTGCCGAGTCACTTTAGAAGATGCCAAAGTGGGTGAAAAGGTGTTGGCTTGTTACTTTGAACATCATCAGGTCAGTTCAGCATATTGTGCCAGCGGCCCCATATTTGTTAGGGAAAAAGCTGTAACAGCTCAATTGAAAGTCAACCAAGTCCCTCAAATATTGAATAACCGCCAACTATCACTCAGAGCATATGATCACAATCATATGATGGTTGAAGCTACATTGGTGTGGGGTAAAGATGTGGCAGAATCCATTCAAGAACAGTTGAATAACACGTCAATACAATACATACATATTCACAACGCTTTACCAGGATGTTTCAGTTGTGCGGTAGAAAGGGCCTAAAAATTAGACCCTTAAGAAATTTCTTGATCTTTAGGCGATTGACCATAAACTCTTTTGACTAAGTTGCTTTGGGGAAAAAATTTCAAACATCAAACCAAATAACCAACCATTGAGTGCAAAGCCTAATAATTGTAACGTGACCAAAGGCAATAAAGCTTCTGAGAAGAACGGATAAATACTGTGATTAACATGTATCAACATGTTAAATAAAATAACCATGATAAATAACAGGCCTGTTATCAAGCCAAAACGGAAGCCGTCAATTAAAGCAGATTTGGGTTGGACATATAGGTAGGCAGCGAAACTCAATGCCAAACCTTGTATCGTCCAGATAAGGACGTTGCTTACTGAAAATAAATTTGGATTTAAAAACCAGTTGAATCCTGCAAATACCGTAAAGCCAATATGGGACGACATCATCAGTTCTATAAAAAATGAAATCATGATGAATGACAGGGTGGAGAAAATGAGATATTTTTTCATGTCAACCTCTATAACTTGCAAATTAAAAGTAATGCCAAGTTTACTTAATAACTTGCATAAAGCAAGTGTTTTGTTTATTATTTATCCATGACAAAAAATAATACCTACAAATTAACTGTGTGCCCCATGACTTATGTGTTGGAAGTATTGGGGGATAAATGGACTTTTTTAATTATCAGAGACATGATCTTCAAGGGCTGCTGCCAATACAAACAATTTATTGACAGTGATGAAGGTGTTGCCACCAACATTTTGGCAGACCGTTTAAAAAAACTGGCTAAACATAAGTTGATTACTCAATGTAAAGACCCAGAGAATGGTCGGCAAAAACTTTATCATCTGACTGAGAAAGGTTTAGATTTGATTCCATCAATCTTGCAATTGGTAAAATGGAGTGGTCAATATGATACCAACACAGTTCTTTCCAAAAAAATCATGCACTATTTAGATGAGCGATTCGATGAAGCAGTTGAAATTGTCAGGAATGAATATTTAAAAAACTGTCATGTGGGATAAAGTGCCCACAAAATAAACCTCAATTTCATTATTTTATCGTTAAGATTCAATATTTTAGGCGTTAAAAAGTTGCCTTAAAAGCATTTCTGTGATGGCCGTCAAGAATTTTAATTCTAGCGATATGCTACCTTGAGCGTCCCTTTAATTTAGGAATTAAATATGAAAAAAACGTTAATTGTAGTTTTAGCTATGTTGTCATCTGTAAGTTTTGCTATGGATGCCGATCAATTGAAAGACGCGGCTTTAAAAGCTTGTGCCACACAACTTGAAAGTATTCCAGAAGAGATGCGTGAAGCGACTAAAAAGTCTTGCGAATGCAATGTCAAAAATACTGACTATGCGGCTGTTTTAGAAGCCCAACAATCTGGTGATACCGAAAAAGCACAACAAGATGCTTTAAAAGTTGCTGAGGCATGTGCAGCTGAGTCTCTCAAAGGTTAAAACCACAAGTAAAGCCACACAAGCGGCGAGGTAGATTCTACCTCGCCGTTTTTATTGAAAGCGCTGCCATTAATCACAGCGCTGTTATTAATCACTTTGAGACCGCCTTAAAGTTTAATCTGTCGTAAAACTTCATCAGTGAATTGAATCGTACCTACCTCAGTTTTGTCTTGTTGCATAATATCAACAGTTCGAAAACCTTTTTCGAGTGTTTTAATGATGGCTTGTTCAATGGCATCTGCTTCTTTTGTTTTATTAAATGAGTGCCGTAACATCATAGTTACAGACAGCATTTGAGCCATTGGATTGGCCTTATCTAGTCCAGTGATATCTGGCGCTGACCCACCTGATGGTTCGTACAATCCAAATCCTTGTTGATTAAAACTGGCTGATGGCATCATACCCAAACTTCCTGGTAATGCACTGGCTGCATCGGACAAAATGTCACCGAATAAATTACTTGTAGCAATCACATCAAACTGGGCAGGGTTTAAAATTAACTGCATCGCGCAGTTATCGACCAACATGTGAGTTAATTTAATCGCGGGGTATCCAGTTGCCACTTGCTGAAAAGTTTTACGCCAAAGTTTTGATGTTTCCAATACATTGGCTTTATCAACAGATACCACGTGTTGTTTCCTTCTTGTAGCAGTTTTGAATGCTTGATGTGCAACCAGAGCGATTTGATTTTCATCGTATCTGGCAGTGTCTTCTGCAATCATGATTCCTTCTTCAGTGTAAGCTTGCTTTTCTCCGAAATAAATATCTCCCAGAAGCTCGCGTAATATAATAATTTCATCACACCCTTCCAAACGCTTATTTTTAATTGGTGATATGTCTCTTAAGGCTGAATAAAATTTTGCTGGTCGGATATTAATAGCAAGTTTTAAATGGTTTCTTAAGGCCAATATTGAGTTGATCTCACAATTTTTCCATTGGGGCTCATCTGCAGAATCAATGGGGCCGCCAACAGATCCAAACAACACAGCATCACAATCATCGATTAAAGATTGAGTATCTTGTGGAAAATGGCATTGATGCGTGGTGAAGGCTGCACCACCAACCAGACCGTGCTTGGTATTAAATTGTGGGCAAACATGGTGTAAAACTCTTAAGACTTGTGCCATCACTTCTGGGCCAATACCATCACCTGCCAGTACAGCTATTGAAGGATGTTTCATGATGTAACTCCTATTTCTTCAGCAGTGTGTAGAAATAGCCGGCTATTTTTAGCCAGAGTTTTGTGTTTATTGATTTGACTTTGATGAGCCATTAAATAGTCTAACTCACTGTAACCTTGGGTAATGCAATGTTGAAAGAATGAATTAATGACAAAATCAAAATGAATGTCAGAGGTATGGGCTTTAGAATTCAATAAATCAATTTCTATGGTTTGGGGTGTTTCTATAGATTGGGCAGCCAGTTGCTTGCAAATTGACATTGGTTTTTGAATTAAAACCAAACCGTTTTTACGGGCATTGTTACTAAAAATATCTGCAAATGACGGTGCAATAATGGCCTCAAATCCAAGTTCTTGTATGGCCCACACAGCATGTTCTCTTGAGGAACCACAACCAAAGTTATCACCGGTAATTAAAACTTTTGCCCTCTGATAGTGAGGTTGATTGAGTATAAAACCAGGATCAGCTTGTTTTAAACGTGAAAAAGCATGCTGGCCATAACCGCTTTTGGAAGTTTGGGTCAGGTATTGAGCTGGGATAATGATGTCGGTATCAATGTCATTGATCATCATTGGCGCGCACAATCCATTGATGTGAGTGATGGCTGATGTATCAGAAGTTAGTTTCATGAGGCCTCCTGTTGAGTTGTTTGTGATTGGGCGTTATTTGTGGTGATAAAACCGGCCAAAGCACTGTGAGCAACAGTGGCCGGTGATGCCAGGTGGGTGATGCTGCCAGTGCCTTGGCGGCCAATGAAATTCCGATTGGTGGTGCTAATACATCTCGACCCAGATGGTACTTTGTCATCGTTCATACCTAAGCACATGGAACAACCAGGCATTCTGAAATCAGCGCCGGCTTGTTTAAATATGATCTCGAGGCCTTCATCTTTGGCTTGTTGCATAACCTGCTCTGAGCCAGGAACTATATACATGGTGACATGAGGAGCAATTTGTTGATTGTTTAAAATTTCAGCAACGACTCGTAAGTCTTCGATTCTGCCATTGGTACATGAACCGACAAAAGCCCAGTCGATATTTGTGCCTGCGAGTTCTTGCTCAGCTTGAAGTTGAACATAATCTAAGGAGTCGGTATTGTGATTCGACCTGCTTGGGATGATTTCGTTGATTTGAATGGCTTGTTCTGGATTGGTTCCCCAACTGACCATCGGTTTTAACTGATCAATGTTCAGTTCAACGATTTGGTCATAACAACAATCAGCATCACTGCATAAAGATTTCCAATGTTTAATTGCTTGTTGCCATTCAGAGTTTTTCGGTGCATAAGTCCTGCCTTTGATATAACGATATGTTGTTTCATCTGGAGCTATCAAACCAGCGATCGCACCACATTCAATACTCATATTGCATAAAGTCATGCGCTGTTCCATAGTAAGGTCTCTAACAGCCGATCCGGTGTATTCAATCACATGACCTGTTGCGCCACCAATACCAATTTGGGCAATTAAAAACATGATCATGTCTTTGGCGAAAACATCCTCGGCAAGTGTGCCAGAAAAATTAACTTGCATCACTTTGGGTTGATTCATTAGGATCGCACCCGCGGCAAACACTTGAGTAAGCGTTGAAGTACCAATGCCAAAGGCCAGCGTGCCAAAAGCCCCATGAGTTGCGGTGTGTGAGTCGCCACAAACCAAGGTCATGCCAGGTTGAGTGATTCCGAGTTCTGGTCCAATTACATGGACAATGCCTTGGTGTTGACTGCCAACATCACAAATTGGGATGCCATGTTTTTTACAATTATGGCGTAATAAATCAATTTGATTTTTAGCCGTTAGGTCAAAAATTTCATGGCGATTTTTACGCGTTGGTATGCTGTGATCTACGGTTGCAAGAAATGCATTGGGGTTATGTATTG
Organism: uncultured Marinicella sp.; assembly: GCA_938008005.1. GTDB lineage: Bacteria > Pseudomonadota > Gammaproteobacteria > Xanthomonadales > Marinicellaceae > Marinicella. The sequence continues at coordinate 8,174 of CALLLZ010000115.1, forward strand.
TCAAGCCTTGGTCTTCGATCATTTTGAAGGCTTGAGCAGAAGTCACCTCATGTAACAGAGCAAAGTCAATGGCTAACACATCTGGAAACCCTGCTTTTTCTTTAACAACGTGTTGTTGCCATATTTTTTCTACTATATTTCTTTTCATATCATTCTCTTCCCCTTAATCTCTCAGGCCAACGGCTGTATGAGGTGTTGTTGTGATTTGCGTGGCATAATTTTTTTCTATCAATAAGTGGTTATAAGCATCGACCAAAGCTTTAAGTGCTGCAGATTCGATGTCTCTGTGTTGGGCTTTGCCCTGAAAGAAATCATTATCAGCGACAATGCTGATGGTGGCATGGGCTTGTGCATGTCGTCCAGGTTCTTTTGATTCACTGCGGTAGGATTGGATTTTGAAGGGCACAAAGTTATCAGTTAAAAAGCGGTGCAATGCGGTGGTTGCAGTGTCATTATCTTTACAAATCAAATCAATTTGTTGCTCTTGATTGAACACATTGGCTTGCATGGTGAAGTGTCTTTCTCCTTTGATCTTTTCAAAATTGATTTTGTTGACTTTAATGGGCGCACGATAAGCGAAATAAGCTTGCATGAACTCTTTGTCAGTCAGACCTTTTCTGCGATTGGTGTGGAAATCTTTGATGAATTGTGTAATTTGTTGTCGTTCGTTGTGATCACATATATAACCATGTTTGTGAATAATGGATTGGGCGTGGTTACTGCCGCTCAATGGACCAAATACGAAAGATATGTTTTGTCCAACATCACTGGGTTTGAATGGTTGATATACATGGGCATTTTTCAAAATGGCATTGGTGTGGCCGCCTGATGAATGTTTGGCGGCGTTGTCTCCACTGATGGGCCAGTGGGGTTGTCGAGGTAGCATGTGTTGGCCAACAAAGTCAGAAATTTGTCTGATGTGTTTAGGAAGACATTGGGTTTGGCATTGCCTGAGCTCTGGAGATGTTTGGTTGGTTTGACCAAATGTTTTTATATACATAATACATTGCTCCAATGAAACATTGCCGGCTCGTTCTCCAATACCATTGAAACAGCCTTCAACTTGAGTGGCTGGACCTTGAAAAACTGCTCGCATGCTGTTGTCCAATGCCAAGCCAAAGTCATTGTGACAATGCACCGACCATGTGATTTCTTTACTTGGGAACCTGGCTTTCATGATGGTGGCATGTTCATTCATGTGGTTAATGAAGTAATCATCGCCTTCTAAGTAACAAGCACGGCCAATGGTGTCAGGACAATTAATGGTAGTGGCTCCAGCCGCAATGGCCGCACTGATGACATCAGTGGTAAAGTCAAAATTTGTACCCATTTGTGAATAAGCTTCTGGGCTGAATTCGACTTCTAAACCTGCGGATATAGCCAGTTGAGTCATACTTTGAATGTCTTTCAATATCTGAGATCTGTCACTGGCGTAGTTACCCAGTGAGGCTTGCATTAATTCAGGTGCGACCGGCAAATAAAGATGCAAGATAGCACGGCCAGAAGGTATTAATGGTTCGAGCGACTGTATAGTTTGTTTAACTTGATCTTCGCGAAGTTGGCTTAAAGCAGCCACTTTAGGGCTATGGGCTTGTTGAGCATACATCTTGGCGATTTGGTTAACAATTTTGAAGTCTTCAGCGCTGGCACTTGGAAAGCCAGCCTCTAAAATATCGATGTTAATTTTACTGGCCAACTGTGCATATTCAATGTTTTTGGTGTAACTCATACCTGCACCAGGACATTGTTGACCGTCTCTTAAAGTGGTATCAAAAATTTTAATGTGTTTCATTTTTCTGTACTCATATGACGTAAATAGCAGGTACAGAACGGCTGTACCCAAAGAACATATCTTCGAATGCTTCACGTCAGTTAAATTGTGATTTGGTATTTGTTCTGAAAATCAATGATTGATTTTCAAAACAGATCTAAGTGATTGATTCGAAGTTAAATTCTAATCAAGAGGAGGAGATTGAGGAGCGCGCTAATTGAGGTGTTATTGGTCAAGGTATTGGATCTTTGATGGATACTGTGTACGTCTTGTCGATGGTTTATATAAACGCTTACTTGCCGTTTCATGGCAGTGCTCCTGTGTATAAAAAATATTAAAAAATTAATCTTGAAATTATAAAAAAATCAACGCCTTTTTCTAAGCTAACATATGACTTGTAAAAAAAGAAAGCTTTTTTTTATAGATCAAAAACGTATATGAAAATAGTTTGAAATAAATGTTGACATTCAAAATTAGTTGCAACAACATATGCCGAAACAAACTAAAATTTTTTCATCAAAAAATTTGAGAAAAGTAATATTTATTAACCGAAAAAAATATACCAAGATATAAATTATACAGAAAAACTTAACATGAATTTATTTGCCAACTTAAACCTCATTAACCTCGTCGTAGTCATTCTCGTGATTATCGGCCCACGTGTGTGGTGAGTTCGGCAAACAATTGGTAACCCCAAAAAAAAGCCCTTCTCACCAAGAAGGGCTTTTTTTTTGAGGATTTTTTTTAATCACCAGAAAACAGAGCTAAAAAAATGTACTACGATGACAATACAGTGATTTATTTGAACGGCGAATGGCAAAGGGCTACATCTGCTAAAACCGGTTTATACCAACAATCATTTCATTATGGCAATGGCGTCTTTGAAGGGATCCGTTCCTACGCCACCGACCAAGGTACACAAATTCTCAGGGCAAAAGCTCATTTCGAAAGGTTATTGTATTCGGCTAAGACCATGCATATAGAAATCAATCACAGTGTGGATGAGATGATTGAATTTAGTTATCAATTATTGGCAAAGAATAATTTGCAAGACGCATATATCCGTCCTTTGGTCTATACCGATGAAAAACTGGGTTTACAAGCAGAAAGCCAATCGAATTTATTCCTATGTGCTTGGGACTGGAGTCAATATTTTGATGCCGGTGCATTGAAGTTGAAAGTATCACCTTATTGCAGACCTGATCCGAAGTCTTGCCATGTGGATGCCAAAGTTTCCGGACACTATGTCAATTCAATCCTGGCGATGAAAGATGCCCATGTTTCAGGTTTTGATGATGCATTGTTGTTAGATCAAAAAGGTTATGTGGCTGAAGCCAGTGGTGCCAATATATTTGTGCAAAAAGACGGTGTTCTTTACACCCCGCCTAAAGGCAATATTTTACCGGGTATTACCCGAACTATCGTGATGGAACTGTGCGTTGCCAATGGTATTGAAGTGGTGGAAAAACTGTTTAAACCAGAAGATGTTTACTCAGCTGAAGGCGCATTCTTAACGGGTACTGCGGTTGAAATCAAAGCAATTGGATCAGTGAATGAAAAACCTTTTAGCCATGTTTGGGGTGATACATTTGGTGCGATATTGAAACAACAGTTTCATCAAACTGTCAGGAATCAAAAAGTTAACCATCGAAAAGTCAGAGCAGCCTGATGGATAAGCAAAAACAATTGAACCCATATTCACGTGCTGTGACCCAAGATGATTCGCAGCCAGCTGCCAAAGCCATGCTACATGCCATCGGTTTAAGTACCGCACAATTGAATCAGCCTTTTGTGGGGATTGCTTCAACAGGATATGAAGGTAATCCATGCAATATGCATTTGAACGATTTGGCAAAAAACATCAAACAAGCAGTGATTAAATATCCATTGAATGGTTTGATCTTTAATACGATTGGTATCTCTGATGGTATATCAATGGGTACCAATGGTATGCATTACTCATTGCCATCCCGAGATTTAATTGCTGATTCAATGGAAATGGTGGTCGCTGGTATGCACTACGATGCGGTTATAACAGTTGTCGGTTGTGATAAAAATATGCCAGGTGCAATGATGGCTATGTTGCGATTGAATCGTCCTGCTTTACTGGTGTATGGCGGCACCATTGCAGCCGGTTGTCATGCCGGAAAAAAACTCGACGTGGTCTCTGCATTTGAGGCTTGGGGTGAAAAGGTCAGTGGTCAAATCAATGAGTCAGATTACCAACAAGTGATTCAAAAAGCCTGCCCTGGTGCAGGTGCTTGTGGTGGTATGTACACGGCCAACACCATGGCAGCTGCCATCGAAGCCATGGGTATGAGCCTGCCCTATTCATCATCTAACCCTGCCATCAGCCAAGATAAATGGGATGAAATGTCACAAGTGGCCGATGCCATGAACGGCTTGATTCAGAAAGGTTTGAAGCCTCGTGATATTGTTACCAAAGCGGCCATACTCAATGCTTTTAAATTAGTGACTGTTTTGGGCGGATCCACCAATGCGGTGTTACATTTTTTGGCCATTGCTGATGCGGGGGACATCGATTTATCATTACAAGACTTCCAAACCATCAGTGAAAAAACTCCATTTTTGGCTGACTTGAAGCCAAGTGGTCAATATTTGATGGAGGACCTGCATCAAGTGGGTGGTGTGCCAGCGGTGATGAAATACATGTTAGAAATGGGTTGGTTGGATGGC
>CALLLZ010000116.1 GCA_938008005.1 uncultured Marinicella sp.
GTGAAACTTGATCCAGGCCTTCAACAAAAACAAACTCCCACAACGGACGGTTGCGATCTAATTTTTGACCAAATATTCTAGAGGTAAGTTTTCGCAAAGCCTGCCAATCCCCAGGTTTAGGTAAAGCAGCATGATGTAAATGCATGTCAATATCAAAATCTGGGTCATCCACCCAATAAGGGTGATCAAGACTCAAAGGCACTTGAACCAAACGTTGGGTTAATCGAGGAGCCAACGGTAAACGTTCTGCCAGAAATTTTTTAAAATCTGTAAAAGACAAAGAACCTTCATAAACATTTAAGCCGCCTACATGCATCGGCTGACTATCAGTTTCTAAGTACAAGAATGATGAATCTAATCCACTGAGTGCTTGCATATATTAGGCCCTAGATAATAACTAAATAATTTTAACAGAAATATGAGTTTACAATTTATTATAATAGAAGAAAAAAAAGGGGAAGTTAACATGCATAAAATACATGTAACTGCATCATATAAAAAAAGCCTTACTGAAGTTTTCAGCACCATCACTGATCACCGCAAATTTTTATCTGGTGGCGGTTTAACATGCCACATCATCAAACCCGGTATAGAACATAAAAACGGCCTGGGTGCCATTCGTACAGTTAGAAGCAAAAAATATACGCTCACCGAAGAAATTACAGCCTTTGTAGAGAATAAAAGTTACGACTATTTAATCAAAGACGTCAAACCTGCTATGGCCTTCACTCACCACAACGGTTGGTTAGAGTTCACTGAAGCGAATAACCAAGTTAGGGTCGACTGGCACTCCCACTTTACTTTTACCACCCCAATAATAGGCCATCTCATCGGTTGGCTGGCCAAAAAACAAATTGAAAAAGTGTTTTTATAGCGTTTAAACTACCTGAATAAATGAATTCAAGCTATTGAAAGTTAAAATTTATTTTTTAAAAAACTTAAAAGCCCGAATCAAACTCGGGCTTTTTAGGTTTTTATCAAGTTCAAATCACTTGCGTCAATAAATTCGCATTTATCTAAACAGTTCTCGATAATAAGTTGCAGTCGAAAAAAAAACAAACTGACCATAAAACACCACTTATGTGACAGAAATAAAAATACAATGGACACAATAAAACCTAAATTATTGATATTGATAAAAATTTTGGACAACGTCAAAAGCAATAAATGATTTAACAAAAAACAACATCTTTAAGGAAACCCTTAAGTAAACGCTGTTCTAACACCTTTGACTTTAAAAACGCAGTAATAAAATAGAGTGAACTTCAGAACTTAATTTTTCAGTCTAAACTAAACTGCTGATAAACTTTTTTTCCACCAACCCAAGTTTCTAGCACTTGAGTTTTCCAAATTTCTGTTGGGCTCACTTTGAACAGGTCCTGATCCACAACAATAAAATCAGCTTGTTTGCCTGCATCTAATGAACCACTGAAAGATTCTGCATGAGCTGCGAATGCTGCATTGATAGTAAAAGACTGTAAGGCCTGTTCTAAGCTCATTGCTTCATTGATATACCAGCCATCTGTTGGTTGGTTTTGGTGATTTTGTCGAGTCACAGCAGCATGCAAACCATGAAAAGGATTAATTAATTCGACAGGAAAATCTGAACCTGAAGCCACCACTACACCGGCATCAAATAATTTTTGCCAGGCGTACGCACCCTTAATTCGTTCAGGTCCGACCCGATCTTCAGCCATATTCATATCTGAAGTTGCATGGGTTGGTTGTATAGATGCAATCAAGTCATGCTGTTTAAACTTCTTAATATCCTCTAAACGCAGCACTTGCGCATGCTCTACTCGATGTCTGAGATTAGATGAATTCATATAAGATTGTGATAACAAGTCAATCACTTCAGTGTTACCTTTGTCACCAATGGCATGGATATTGGCTTGAAAATCAGCCTTAACCAATTCATCCAGTTTGGTTTTTATTTGTTCAGGAGTTTGAACATAAGCACCATGTTTATGAGGGTTATCACTGTAAGGCGCATGCATGATGGCGCCATAACTACCTAAAGCACCATCTATCATCAACTTAACTGACCTAACTATAAAATGGTTTTCTATATTTAAATGGCCTTTCCCTAAAAGTTCACCGTAATCTGAACTGCCATTAGCCAGCATGCCATAAATCCTGATCGGCATTTCTTTATTACTGGCCATTTCTGAAAAGATGTTATAACTGTCTTTACCAATCCCTGCATCATGAACAAAAGTCAAACCCACAGCATTAAGGTCTTTAATTGCCAAATTCATGGCTTTTATTTTCATATCATGAGAAATTGATGGGATATGGCGGTTAACTTTTTGCATCGCGTTGTCAATCAAGATTCCTGTTGGCAAACCTTCTGAATCTTTTAAAATCAAATCATCCCTTTGAGCTGTTTCACGATTAATTCCAGCAATTTCTAAGGCCTTTGAATTGGCCCAACCAGCATGGCCATCTATCCGCTCTAACCAAATAGGTTTATCTTTGGATATTTGATCCAAGTCATACCGACTTGGGAATGCTTTACCTTTCCACAGTACTTGGTTCCACCCTCTTCCCAAAATCCAAGGATAATCTGGATTCTCTTGGCTGTACTTTTGAACTTTATTTAAACTGGATTGAAGAGAATCCAAACCTTGTACATTCACTAATAGCTGAGAAAGACCATACTCCAACACATGTCCATGGGCATCATGCAAGCCAGGTAGTATCAACTTACCTTTGCCATTCACTGCTTTAGCTTTGGCTAAATTATCTGAGCTATTTTCTAACAACTCCCCCGTTTCAGTATCAAATAATAAGGAGTTCAGTTGCCTAAGCACTTTACCATCATGACTATATCCATGGATATTGTATAAGTTAATAACCTCTGCATTGGCAAAGAAGCTAAATTGAAAAAGCAAACAACTGAGTAATGTACGCATGAACTTATAAACGGTATATGAAAAATGAATATTTTACCTCGAATATTTTTTTCCTGATATGGAATACCTGAAAAATTCACATCGCTGCATCAAGCAAATTAGAAAACTCCACTTCATTCAACTCAACTTAATGGGGTTGGTTTTGAAAAACTACAAAAGCCAGAATTTTTAAATAGACCAGGAAACCTTTAACTATTCTGAGTAAATAATTTCACAAAAGACATACTGTTTAGGCTTAAAATGTTTGGCTAAATCTTTACAGAGAATTATGATGAAAAAGAACTTGGTTTTAATATTGATGAGTGTGGCTTTATTACCGATTGCTACAACTGATTCTTTTGGATCAAATACCAACAAAGACACAGCGGAAAAGCTGAATAAAAGCCATGCCATTAAAGTGACCACCTACGCTGATGGGCTTAACCAACCATGGGGAATGACTTTTTTACCTGATAGCCGGTTGTTAGTGACCGAAAAATCGGGGCATTTACGTATCATTGACACCACAGGTAAATTATCAAAACCCATTGATGGCGTCCCCAAAGTAAATACCAAGGGACAAGGTGGTTTATTAGACGTGGTACTCGACCCCAAGTTCACTGAAAACAAAACCATCTACTTTTCTTATGCAAAACTAGAAGCTGACGACAGTCAGTCACGTACAGCCGTCGCCAAAGCACAACTGAATGATGATTCACTGACAAACGTAAAACAAATTTGGCAACAAGCTCAACTTTATAAAACTGGATATCACTACGGTTCAAGGTTGGTTTTTGACCCCAATGGTTATTTGTATATAACCTTAGGAGATCGAGGTAACAAAGAAGAAGTACAAGATTTAAGCACCCATTTTGGTAAAGTTGTGCGCATTGACACCGATGGCAAACCCGCAGCTGACAATCCGTTTCTAAATCGACCCAATGCATTACCTGACATATACAGCAGTGGACATCGAAATATTCAAGGTGCATTTCTACACCCTAAAACCGGTCAGCTATGGGGTAATGAACATGGACCACGTGGTGGTGATGAAATTAATTTAATTCAAGCTGGTAAAAATTATGGATGGCCAGTTATCACATATGGCATCAATTATAACGGTACACCCATCACTGATAAAACCGCTATGGACGGAATGGAGCAACCCGTGCATTACTGGGACCCATCGATTGCTACATCAGGTATGCTCATTTACACTGGTGATACTTTTCCTCACTGGCAAGGTGATGTCTTTACCGGCGCTTTGAAGTTAATGCACTTAAACCGAGTCAAATTAGATAGCAACAACAAAGTGATTACAGAAGAACGTTTATTATTGGACCAAAAACAACGAATCAGAGCCATCGAACAAGGCCCCAAAGGTCATATTTACGTAGCCACTGACAACCCCGAAGGTCAAATTCTCAAAATATCACCGCTTAATCACTAACCCAATGGTCACTTAGAAATTCATGCTGATGTCATACAGCATCTGCATGAATTTCTGTCTGACCATATTCACTGCTGAACCCATCAGTCTTTGATTGAATCTAATACCTGTTTGATAAAAGCATCCATTGCATCGCGTTTGATCCATCTGGCCACCACCACCAAATCATACTTTGGATCCACATACACCATATTAGTTCCAGCACCTAAATGAGTGATGCTGTCTGCAGAAGCACTGGGAAGGAATTTTTTATCACTATTTAAAAACCAATTCATAAAACCATATGAGTTATTTTGTTCTGTAGGTGTGGTGGCCAATTCATACCACTTCTCCGAAAAAATTTGTTCATCTTTCCATTTACCTTTGCGTAAAGTCAGGTAACCAAACCGGGCTTGATCATAAGCATTGATAAACATACCACCACCCCAATGCCCTCCTCCACTGACAGATTGAACCTTTAAACCATCAATCTCAACCCAAGAATTTTCATAACCATGCCATCGCCAAGTATCTGATGCCCCAATTGGATCCATCACATGCTGTTTCAACACTTGAGGCAAAGGTCTACGCCACAGTTCCAATAAACCCAAAGCGAATGCGTTGACCCTAACATCATTGTATTTCCATTCAGTTCCAGCTTCGTGAACTTCACGGTTAGGCCAGTTAAAAGCATCATCACCTATAGGTCTATCGGCCCAATCAGGTTTATCCCATAAAGTCCCTTCCCAAGCACTGGTTTGGCGCAGCATATGCTCCCAAGTGATGGTTTTGTTATGCTCGGATTCGAAATATGGACTATTAATATAATCTGATAAGGTGTCATCAAGGTCACGAATAAGCTCACGATCATAAGCTAAAGCAGCAACAGTTGACAAAAAGCTCTTTGAAATACTGTGCGTCATATCAACTTTATGCGGTTGGCCCCACACTGCAGCGATATATCCATGGCGTAGGATGATACCGGTTTGTGCACCACGGATGGTTGTTGGCCCCAAAATTTGATTGTAGGGCTCTCGAGCAAAACCCAATGAACTGGATAAAGCCTGGTCTCGTGGTCTTTCTGATTCTTGTTCTTTTGCAAAATCAATGGCTTGATTTAACCGTTTCATTGAAAAACCCAACGACTGTACTTTTTTCTGTTGCCAGTCTGCAGTATTTTTCGGAGGAAAATAATATTCACTGGATTCGACCTGAAAACCAACCAACAATACACCAAAAAATAATAGTTTAAACATATAGCAATAAAATCAATTGAATATGATCAGTCTAAGTGAAAAACAATCAAACAACAAGCTCGAACCATTCACAAGACCAGACAAGCTGGTTACAATGCACACTTGAGAAAAATGAGTTGGTAAATGTGTCAATATACTAACTCCTAATTAAACAACCAAACGATTTGAAAATAAATAACC
>CALLLZ010000117.1 GCA_938008005.1 uncultured Marinicella sp.
AAGTCTGGGTCTTTGAAAAAAAGAATTGAAGAGCCAAAGTTCAAGGCAGGAAACGCGAGTAATAGCTGGCTATTGATTAGTTTTCTAACGCAGAAATTTGGATTTTCAAACTTTTTTACATGATTCATGACTTATGCAGAGGTCTCACTTACATATTTTTCATTACAACCATAAAAAAAGCCCAACATAAATGTTAGGCTTTTAATATCAATAAAAATCTATGGTTTTGAAAACCCTTGCCAATATCACAAGGGTTTTTAATTTAAATCAGAGTATCAAATCTCTCAACTCTAACTATAAAATATTATTCAAAACCATTGGCAAAAATAAGGTCGCTGTCATTGATGACACAACTTTGTACTTCTACATCGTCGATATACCAACCTTCATCTCCTGCCGCAGCATCAGTTCCTAAGCGGAACCTGAATTGAACTGTTTCACCAGCAAAGTCATCTAATTCAACCACTGAAACAACTTCTTGATCACCTGAAGCAGCAACGATGTCATCAGCACACCATGCATTCAATGCAGATATAGGGCTTGGACCAGCTATGACACCTCCATTGTATGGGTCTGTTAACATTTTAGAACCATCAATTTGGGTGAAGTTTGCACCACCATCTGTGGATATTTCTAAGATACCTCCATCCCAACAAGCTTCAGTACCAGTACCCGTGTTGGCTTCTATATTCTGAAAGTTCCAGAATGATAAAGTCAAGGGAGACTCACCAACAGGAAGAACAATTTCAGGAGAAACCAAGAATTGATCAGTCACGACAGGACTGTCAACAGCCAAAAACGAACTGACTCCACTGTTAACCCGTACCCCAGATGTGGCCCAAGTATTTCCAGTACCACCAGCTGTACTCCAATCACTCACATCACCTTCAATATCATCTACGAAAACTGTGTTTTTAACTGCCGGTAAAACACAGGCTCCTGGCTCATCTGTGGTAAAGCTGAAAACAGCAGATACTGCACCAGTACCACAGTTATTAACTGATGTGACTCTCCAAAAATATTCTGTTGATCCCACCAATGAATTCATGGTCGCATAACTGGTACCATCTACAGTTGCCGATTCTACAATGTCAGTGAAGTTTATATCTGTGGCAACTTCAACTGTATAGTTCAATGCATCTGCTGCGGCACTCCAACTGAGAACAGGTCTGACTGATTGTCCAGTACTATTGTCTGCAGGCATAGATAGCGCAGTGACTGCAGGCACATCCGAAGATACGGTTAAATTCAATGACAGTGTTCTGCTAAGTAATGGACTGGCTGAACCTCCAATTAAATCCACCCCAAATTGAGTCGCACCAGCCATATCAAGACCTGACAATGTGGCCGTTACACTGGATGGATAACTGTTAACACTGACTGGGGAAAAGTTGACATTAACTGTTCCAGGCGCAGTGTTAGATGAGCTCAAATCTACCTGTGATGAAAACCCATTTAAGGCCAAAAGATCTAATTCTATTTCAGGATCACCATCCAATAAACATACATCAATATCTTGACTTCCCTCAGTTTCCAGGAAAAAAGTTGGGTCTCCACATTCTGGAAAAGTAAATGAGCATATTCTATTTTCCCAATCAGCTTGACCAGTTGTCGCGATGTACTCAACAGTTAACCAAAAAGTACATTGGTCAACTGGATCGACACTCATCGAAGAATAATCGCCCCAACGGGCTGCACGACCTGAGCCATCAACAAAAGTTTGCACTCCTGAACCAATCACACAACTTTGTTCATCACGCATTTGACCACTTGGGTCAGCAGCAGTTTTACCGGTATATCTGACTGATGGGAATACACTGTCACTGGAAACTGAGTAGCCTAAACCAATATTTCTGTTTTGGTCAATTGAGATGGCACCCATCCAACGATAACTGTCATCCGGGGAATATAAACCTTCATCTCTTATATTAACTTCGAAAGAATCAGCAGGGCTTCCACCCGGTGCAACAGGAGGATAATTCATTGCAAAATTAACCCATTTAACACCAGAAACGCCATCACCTGCATCAGCCGTGTGATTGATCACCATATCAATAGGTAAACCACTTGCTGAAGGGTAAGCACGAGCACTGGCTCTGTACATGGTACGACCAGCAAATGAATCTAATTCTGACCCAGCTGGCGCAGGCGCTGGTTGAGGTGAATTATTTACCCCAGCGCCGTAAGGAGAACCAGATGAGACTATAGTAGCTGCTGATAAGGTAGAATTGTTAGTATCGTCCCAATCAACACAGAGATTCCAAAGTAAGTACGCATCTAAATCAGCTCGTGTATGGACAAATGGCGCACAGGTGTCTCCTGCAGGTAAAACTTCACTTTCTAGGTGAGCTGGTAAAGCACCAAAAGCAGCGGCTCCGGCAGCACCTACATTTTGAAAGCGAACAAATTCAGCTGGATCGCCTGCCAACATGGCATCCCGCTCAACTACCGAAAACGAAGCACCTAAAAATGATGGTGGATTCGTGCCAAAATCGAAATCATGAGTAACAAAGTAATAACCATTTCTCTGGCCACCTTCATCTAACCAGATTCCAATGTGAGGGTAATCATTAAATGCACCCACAAAATCAAACTGGTACCTAGAAAATGTGACACCAGGGTCTGTCATATCAGGACCATCTGAAATGGCAAAACATTGTGAACCGTTGGGGTTAGATGCAGATATAAACTGGCTGAATACCCAAACATTGGCCACCTTATCAAACAAAACTATGGGATCACCTGCATTATTGGTTTCACAAGGTCCACCAAAGCCTGCCCAAAACGTGTTGCCTTCTTCAACATTGCCAATGCGATTACCAGTGGTTTTTTCATAAATCGCCCAATCTGTATTGATGTATTGAATGTAATGATCAATACCCACATCACCGTTGGTATCAGGCGGTAAACCACCACCTGGTGCATCTGACTGTCCAATACCATCAAAACTCATCCCAATAGCAGGAGCAGGAACCCCTCCGTTGAAATTTTGGATATTATTCGCCTCAGTCAAGCGATCACCTTGATCTATTTTAGTGGGGTTTTCTGTAAAATTAGGATACACATAATCCGCTGGCTTCAAGTTCTCAATAACATTAGAACGATTGGCACGCGTCATTTGGATCAACTCTGGTAAAGTTGCACTGCGATCCGATCTAACCGCTTGTCCTGAACGTATGCTGTTAGGCTGTTCTACCGACTCGTTTTTAGCAACAGAGTCACTTATTGGCAGCGTTATCATGTGTGCTGCTATACACGACATTAAAATTTTATTTTTCATGGCATTCCATCTTTTTTTATAAACTGGTTTTTGTAAATCCGAGGCCCCAAAACAAACCTCTGCTTTTTTTATTTCTTTTGTTGCTGTTTTTTCTGGTTGTTAAGACGAGTCAAGTAATTATTTAAAGTAACTCTCATTGATTCATCAACCAAGGTTTGTTGCAACCTGGCGTTAACTATTTTAATGGCATCATCTAATTCCATCATTTTTAACACATCTAGCATAGACTCAACCACACCTGTGTTATTGCTGTTTATCCAACGTTCAAGAATTGCTGTCTGATCAGCATGTAAATAATATTCAGACTTTTTAAGCAATTGAACTATCAAAGATGCTTCAGATCCGCTTAAATCAAACTGAGTTGAACTGTTTAACAATGTGGCAGTGGCCCAGTCTTCAAACCAAGATGAACGCAGTTGTGACTCTTTCAGACCTTCATTGGCTAATATAAAATATTTAATTCGCCAATCTACATCGGCATCCACAATTAACTTTTGAATGTCAATCATAACAGATGGTATATTGAGAAAAGATTTTCGAGTCACCAATTCGGTCACAAAAAAGTTTTGTATTTGAAAATCATCACTACTGATCCCAGTCTTGATTACAGGAAGAAGGGATTCAGGACTAGACAGAGCCTCTGCAACTTCTATTGAGAACAAGTCTCTGATTTCAGCCACATCGTTAAATATAGCAGGTTCTGCTCCTGGTAAGCTCATCAATACCGCGCCGCCATCACGAGCGACCACTTCTTTTCTGGGTTTATTGACTTGCCATGCAATATAACCAATGATGTACGACTGGCCCACTTGCAAAGATTTGCTGACCTGTTGTGTGGTTCTAACAACTATTTTTTCAGTCGCTTCATTATGGATGTTTTGTTGCAGTAAGAAATGAAGCTTATTTTCCGACTTGGCTTCGAGTTTTACTTGAGCAATATTTGAAATTTCGGTTTTTAATTTTATACTAGGCGGGCCCAATGTCGGTCTGGCTTCTACATCAAAAACCATCGTCATGAATGACAACAGAAGTATTAATTTAACTAAATGGGTCAATGTGTTTGGTCTCTTTTTTATTGTTGTGGATATTTTGGTAGACCTTTATACTTGAGATAAGCCAATAACTCAATGAAAAACCAATATTTTATTCATTCAGCTTTTTTTTCAGTCTGGTGGTCTTTCTAAGCCCTACTTTTTATATTTGTTTTTATTTGGACATTTAAAATTATATAAATTGGGGCTAGCTCAATGCTTAACAACTAAAAACAAGCTTTCATTACAGATAACACATATTAACGTACCATAATTCTATTAACTAAAAACATACACACCAATGAGCATAATCAACATTAAAACTGTCTTCAGAAGTGGTGTCATCACGTTTTTATCATAAGCTAAACAAATAAGGTTAGAATTTAATCTAATATTAATGGCG
>CALLLZ010000118.1 GCA_938008005.1 uncultured Marinicella sp.
TGCACTGGATCTGGTTGTATTGGTTTAGCGATAGCACATTATTTCACCAATACAACAGTCGATTTGGTTGATTTAAGCCAAGAAGCTTTACAATTGGCGAAAGAGAATACAGAAGCCTTGGGCTTAAGCCAACGGGTACAATGCATTGAATCAGATGTATTTGCTGCAATAGATAATAACTCGAAAGGGTTTTATGATTTGATTGTAGCTAATCCACCGTATGTGGCTGAGGAAGAATACCAAAGTTTGCCAGAAGAATATGGCCATGAACCTAAAATGGCCTTGGTAAGCGCTTTGAATGGAATGGAAATACCGATAAAGATTCTATTGCAAGCTCCGAATTATTTGACTGATGAGGGTAGTTTGTTTCTTGAGGTAGGGTATAACGATGAACAATTATGCAACTGTCTGCCTGATGTACGTTTTGAATGGTTGAAATTTAATCTGGGTGGACAAGGTATTTGTGTTTTTAACCGACGTGATTTGTTAAAGTACCGAGCAGAATTTAAAAAGTTTTTGGAATCTCATGTCGCATAATACATTTGGTAAAAATTTACGTTTCACTTCTTTCGGGGAGTCTCATGGTAGCACCATAGGATGTGTGCTTGACGGCTTTCCTCCTGGGATGGCAATCACACAAGAGGAAATCAAACAACAATTGATTCGCCGTGCAACAGGTCAATCACGACACACGTCACAACGCAAGGAAAAAGATGATGTGCAAATTGTTTCTGGGGTGTTTGAAGGAGTGACCACAGGTCACCCGATAGCATTAATCATTGAGAATACCGATGCTCGCAGTAAAGACTACACCAACATTGCCAAACAAATCAGACCAGGTCATGCCGATTATGCGTATTGGAAAAAATACCAAGTGCGTGACTACCGGGGTGGTGGTCGTTCTTCAGCCCGCGAAACAACCATGCGCGTGGCCGCTGGTGCATTGGCACGTAAGTGGTTGCATGAAAATTACAACATCAGCATTATTGCTTGGTTATCACAACTGGGTAATATTCATCTTAATGCTGGAGATTTATCTAGGATTGATGACAGCCCATTCTTTACTGGTGAAATAGATAAAGTACCTGAGTTAGATAAATACATGGATGCTTTGCGTAAATCTGGTGATTCAGTGGGAGCCAGAATCAGTGCTAAAGCTGTGAACGTGCCAGCCGGTCTAGGAGAGCCCGTGTATGGTAAGTTGGATGCAGAATTGGCTTTGGCGATGATGAGTATTAATGCCACAAAAGGTGTGGAAATTGGTGCAGGTTTCGCATCAGTGGGGCAGAATGGTTCAGAACATCGAGATGAAATCATAAATAATAAGTTTGCCAGCAATCATGCCGGTGGCATTCTGGCTGGGGTTTCTACTGGCCAGGACATCACTTTGGATGTAGCATTCAAACCAACTTCGTCGTTAAGGTTACCTGCGCAAAGTATTGACATTGATGGTAACGCGATTGAGGTGGTTACTAAAGGTCGTCACGATCCATGTGTGGGTATTAGGGCCACACCCATCGTTGAAGCAATGATGGCATTGGTAATAATGGATCACATCATGCGGCACAAGGCACAAACCCAATCTAATAAGAGTTAATTAATCAGTTTAATAAATAAAATTATGAAAAAATACAATGTAGCGGTTGTTGGCGCCACTGGTGCGGTCGGCAAAACCATCTTAGAAATCCTTGAGCAAAGAGCATTTCCAGTCGATAAACTTTATCCATTGGCCAGTGAACGAAGTGCTGGCGGCACCATTGATTTTAATGATGCGCAGGTCACAATTGGCAACTTGGCAGACTTTGATTTTGCCCAAGCCGAGATCGCATTATTTTCTGCAGGTGGTACAGTCTCAGAGCAGTATGTGCCGCAAGCAGCCGATAAAAAATGTGTAGTGATTGATAACACTTCATATTTCAGAAATGAAGAAGATGTGCCATTGGTGGTGGCAGAGGTTAATCCAGAAGCAATAGCTGATTACAAACAAACTTATATCATTGCCAATCCTAACTGTTCAACCATGCAAATGTTGGTTGCCTTGGCTCCTATTCATGAAAAAGTAGGTATTGAACGGATTAATGTGGCTACTTATCAGTCAGTTTCAGGTGCTGGCAACAAGGGGATAGATGAGTTGTCGGAACAAACCAGGTCTATATTGAATTTTAAGCCCCTGAAAGTGCAAGCGTTCACACAACAAATTGCATTCAACGTCATTCCACAGATTGACCAATTTCAAGATAATGGTTACACCCGAGAAGAGATGAAAATGGTGTGGGAAACACAAAAGATACTGGGTGATCGCAGCATCTTAGTAAACCCAACTTGTGTTCGTGTACCTGTTTTTTATGGGCATGCAGAGGCAGTACATATTGAAACCAGAGAAAAAATTACTGCGGAAGAAGTTAAGAAGATGATGTCGGTTACTGACGGTGTAGAATTGATGGATGATCCTGTGACACAGACTTATCCTTCTCCAGCCGTTCATTGTGCCGGTAATGATCCTGTCTACGTGGGTAGAATTCGTGATGACATTTCATATGATAAGGGCGTCAATCTGTGGATTGTGTCAGATAATATCCGTAAAGGTGCAGCATTGAACAGTGTCCAAATTGCAGAAAAATTAATAAAATTACTGGATAAAGAGTAGCTTAGCTCACTTTTTTTAGACAAATTCTTGGATTTTTACTGTAGAATTAGTTACCATCGATAACGATAACTTAATATCACTATACTGACTAACATAAAAGCATTGGGTAAATTATGAAGCAAAAATTGATTTTATTGGCCTTAGTTACGGGCTTAATCATCGTCTCACAGTCGTCCTTGTCATTAGGAATGGGGAAGATTCAAGTCTATTCGGCATTGAATGAACCACTTCAATCAAGCATAGATTTATTGGCCAATGACGACGAAGAGTTGTTGAACTTAGAAGTAAAATTAGCCAGCAGCGAAGATTATCAAAAAGTTGGTTTGGATAAAACATTTGTGCCCTCCAATATAATGGTGGCATTTGATGAGGAAAACCCCTATCAGATTAATGTCACTTCAAATGGTCCGGTTTCTGAGCCAATTGTCAGTTTATTACTGGATGTGAATTGGAACAATGGTCGAATATTGCGCGAACTAACTGTTCTATTGGATCCCCCTGTTTATGAATCGGCTAATAACAATGCTCAAATCAATAATGTGGTAGTAGAGTCTGTTGGAAGTAATACCATTACTGAGACTGTGAAAGAATATGAAGAACCAGAATTACAGTCTCGAGAAGAAAATACACGTACGATTACCAACAATGATTTTGTGGAAACCAGACAAACCATTGAAACCACACCTGTTGTTTACAGTAATAATTCACCCAGTGAGGTTTATGTGGAAGCTGGTGATACGCTGTGGCGAATTGCCAATAACAATAAAGTGGGTAATTTATCCGCCCAACAAATGATGATGGCTATTTACAATAAAAACCCCAATGCTTTCATCGACAATAACATCAATCAATTGATTAAAGGCAGTCGTTTGGATATGCCGACCAATGATGAGGCTAACAATATTGGTTTTTCTGAAGCATTGGCACAAGTGAAATCTCACCACCAGTCTTGGTCACCTGTTGAACAGGACTATAATACCTTTCAAACTGAAGAAACGGCTGAGGTTACATATGAAGCACCTGAATCAAACTTGGATTATGGCGTGCAGTTATCTGGTGGAAACAACCAAGGGTCAGATAGTGGTCAATCAAATGCAGAAGAAGGTACTGCAGCTAATGTTCAGGCGATCGAAGAAGATTTATATAACAAGGATGCTGAAAATAATGACTTGAAAGAACGTATTTCAGAACTAGAAGATATTGTTGAACAACAACAAGATGTTATTGAAATTAGTGATGATGGTTTGGCGAATTTAGAAAACCAATTAGAAAATGTTGCAGATGATACCACTCAAGAATTGAATGATGCAGCTGATGACGTTTGGGATAAAGCCGCTGATACAGTAGACGGTGCGGTTGATGCGATTGATCCTAATGTTGATACAGTTGAAGGTGTTGATGCCGAATCAAATGATGTCGTGGTTGATGACATGGTGGCAGATAAGGAAGTTGATGCTGTAGAGACTAAGCCTGTTACTACTCCAAGTTATAACAGACCAGAACAAAAGTCGTTTGTTGATACAACCATTGACTGGGTGATGAATAACTTGGTTTGGGTGTTGAGTGGTTTAGCAGGATTGATTGCTTTATTGTTCTTACCGAAAATACTTCGAGGTAGTGATGATGGAGACGAAGATGAAACCAGTTTCTTAGATGACATTAAAAACAGAAAAAGAAAAACTGATGATGAAGAAATTGATGATGTTGACACTAAGATGAATCAACCTTTATCAGATTTAGATGATGCTGAAGACATTGATACAGAGGATGACGTTCTGGCGGAATTAGATAGCAGTATCGACTTTGATGACGCGACTGTCGAAACTGAAGCAATTGATGACATGAAAGATGATATGACAGAATTTGCAGAAGGCAGTGATTTTGCGGAAGATGAATTTAGAAAAGATGATTTTGAAGAAGATGGCTTTGATTTAGATGGTTTCTTAAATGATGACAATAATGATGACATCACAGAAACCAAAGATCACAGTGCCACTTTAGCAGATGTGTCTTTTGATGATGAAGAGGATATTGCTGATATTGATGCAGAGGTGGACTTGAGTGATGATGACATGTCTTTTGATGACTTGGATTTAAGCTTAGATGATGAAGTAGAGGAATTGTCAGATGATGTGAATGATGTAGTCGATGACTTTAAAACCGATGCTGAAAATAAAATCGATGAGGGTGTTGATGAAGTCAGCGATTCTATAGACATAATTAAAGATGAAGTTGATGAGTTCAGCTTTGACGATGATGATGAATTTGATTTTGATCTGAGTGAAGAACTTGAAGAGTTAGAAGAAGAAAAAGTAGAAGAAATAGCAGATGCTGACATCAATGAAACTGTCGAAAGCGAAGACTTTAATGACATGTTAGATATTTCTGATGAAGATACAGAAACTTTTGAGATAACAGATGAGGCGGCCGGTATGGATGAAGAAATAGATTTAGGGTTGGAAGATTTGATGGATGATACGGATGCCATTGATACCAAGCTCGATTTAGCTAAAGCATACATCGATATGGGTGATGCAGAAGGTGCAAAAAACTTGTTGGATGAAATTTATGCGGAAGGCACAGAAGAGCAAATTAGCGAGGCTAAGAAACTGCTTGATGATATGTAAAAAAAACACCGTATAATTTATAATAAGCCGGATTTAATCATTCGGCTTTTTTATGCGCATTGCTTGTGGTATCGAGTATGATGGACAACCATTCTATGGCTTTCAGGTACAAATTCAAGAACCCACAGTGCAGTCATGTTTAGAACAAGCTATCAGCAAGGTGGCTAATCACCCAGTCAAGATTAATTGTGCAGGTAGAACAGATACGGGAGTCAGCGCCAGCCATCAAGTGATTCATTTTGAAACTGATGCAAACAGAACAACACATCAATGGACACTGGGTATTAATACAGCCCTACATAATGGAATTGTTGTGTTGTGGGTTAAATTCGTTGATGATGACTTTCATGCGCGTTTTACAGCCACCAGTCGCAGTTATGAGTATCACATTTTGAACCGTAAAGTCAGGCCTGCGATAAATCGATATCATCTGACGTGGGTTCTGCAGCCCTTGGATCACGATGCGATGCATGAAGCAGTTCAGTACCTATTAGGTACTCATGATTTCAGCGCTTTTCGATCCAGTCGATGCCAAGCCAACCACCCCGAGAGGACCATGATACAAGCGTTGGTGATGAGGCAGGATGATGAGATTATTTGTAAGTTTAAAGCGAATGGTTTTTTGCACCATATGATCAGAAATATTATGGGCACATTAATAAAAGTAGGAAAAGGAGAGCGGCCAGTTAAATGGGTTCAAGAAGTGCTCAAAAGCAAAGATCGAACTCAAGCTGGAATGACAGCTGCTCCTAATGGGTTAACATTCAGTAATGTGACTTATCCCGACGAGTATAAAATACCTTGTAATGAGTAAAATTAAAGTTAAATATTGCGGATTAACGACCCTAGATGACGTGCAGTCAGCTTCAGAGGCTCAAGTGGATGCCATAGGTTTGGTGTTTGTTGAAAAAAGCCCAAGATATATCAAGCCTGAAAATGCGGTTGACTTGTCAAGAGCAGCAAAGCTCAGTGGAATCAAAGTGGTGGCTTTATTTGCTGATCATCCTGTTTCAATGGTAAAACGTGTGATTGCAGCTATTGAGCCGGATGTTTTACAATTCCATGGTAATGAATCGGTCGAATATTGTGAGCAATTTAAAATGGCTTATTGGAAAGCTGTCCCGATGTTAGAAACCTGTGATTATCAGACATTTATTAATCAATACCCCAATGCGCAAGCTTTTTTGCTGGATGCGTATGGAGGGAATCAAACAGGTGGTTCAGGGCAATCATTCAACTGGTTTCAGTTTCCGCAAGCAATCAGTTCTAAACTGATTTTAGCTGGCGGTATCCATATTGATAATGTGGTTGCTGCAGTGGCAGCCACAGGTGCTCAATTTATCGACACCAGCAGTGGTATTGAGTCGAAACCTGGCGTAAAATCTAAAGCGAAAATGTTGGCCTTGATGACTAAAATTAAAACCATCAATTCGTCAAAAAATAACAAATAAAATAATTATTCAACCCATTTATAAATATGACCATTAAATATTCAGATTACCCAGATAGTAAAGGCCATTTTGGTCAATTCGGTGGCGTTTTTGCCAGTGAAACCTTAATGCATTGTTTAGATGAACTCAGTGTAGCCTATAGCAAGTTAAAGACTGATCCAGAATTTTTAGCTCAATTTAAAAGTGATTTAGCCGATTATGTAGGAAGACCTTCTCCTTTGTATTTGGCCGAACGTTTAACCTCAGAATGTGGTGGTGCAAAGATATGGCTCAAACGTGAGGATTTGAATCACACCGGTGCGCACAAAATAAATAACACCGTGGGTCAAATTTTATTGGCCAAAGCGATGGGTAAAAAGCGCATCATTGCTGAAACAGGTGCAGGCCAACATGGCGTGGCGACTGCAACAGTATGCGCGCGTATGGGGATGGCGTGTGTGGTTTACATGGGAGAAGTTGATATACAAAGACAGAGTATCAATGTTTATCGCATGAAACTCATGGGTGCTGAGGTTCGGAGTGTCGACTCAGGTTCAAAGACTTTAAAAGATGCTTTGAATGAAGCTATGCGTGATTGGGTTACCAATGTAGACGATACTTTTTATATCATTGGAACTGTAGCTGGACCAGACCCTTACCCACAAATGGTTAGAGATTTTAATTCAGTGATTGGAAAAGAAGTAAAGAAACAGTTTGCGGAAAAGGTGGGTGGTTTGCCTGATGCTTTGGTCGCTTGTGTGGGTGGTGGTTCGAATGCCATAGGTTTGTTTCATCCTTTTTTGGATGACACGTCAGTGGCTTTATACGGCGTCGAACCCGGTGGTAGTGGTGTTGAAACTGGAAAACATGCGGCTTCGATCAATGGTGGAAAAGTCGGAGTTTTACATGGGAATAGAACTTATGTAATGTCAGATGAACAAGGGCAAATAATTGAAACGCATTCAATTTCAGCGGGTTTAGATTATCCGGGAGTTGGGCCAGAACATGCTTTTTTGAATGAAACAGGCCGTGCAAACTATGTAGCCATCAATGATGATGAAGCATTGGCAGGATTTCACGCTCTGACAAAAATTGAAGGTATTTTGCCTGCTTTAGAAACTTCTCATGCAGTGGCATATGCAATGAAATTAGCTGGCACAATGAAGTCTGATCAAAACATCATAGTTAATCTTTCTGGCCGAGGTGATAAAGATGTTCATACTATTGCAGCTATTGAAGGGGTAACAGTATGAGTTTACTTAAACAAACATTCCAAAAGCTGTCAGGTAAGAAAGCTTTGATACCATTTATTACAGCAGGGCACCCAAAGCCTGAGTTAACTGTAGATATCATGCATGAATTGGCTAAAAATGGTGCG
>CALLLZ010000119.1 GCA_938008005.1 uncultured Marinicella sp.
AACACAGCCAATAGCACTGTTTTCAGCTGCGAAAGCCAATGCCCTATGGCCATAAAAGTCACTGTGTTCGATATCAAAACCGTGATCTAATAACCAGTCCAATAACTGCGTGTCATCATTTTGTATGGCATACATCAAAGCATTTTTCCCACAACGCCCTACAGCATCTGTATCCGCGCCTGCGTCTATCAGTAGTTTGATCTTTTTAATATCTGCAGTCAAAAGTGACAACAGAAAAGGCGTTCTGTCCCAGAAGTCTCTGTGTTCTAAATCTCCCTCATTGGTAATACATTCTTCAAGGTTTTGCTGGTTACCATAAACGATGGCATGATTCAAAGGAGTCCAACCCAGCTGAGATTCATCTGCGCCATGAGACATTAGTAACTTGACGACTTCAAAACGCCCATTGTTAGAAGCTACCCGCAAAGGTGATTCTTGGTATTCAGTGATAAAACTCGGATCAGCACCTTTTTCAAGCTGTTGCTTGACCAATTGTTTTAAGTTGTCAGCATCATCGTATATGGTGGTAAGTAAATCATTTGCCATGGTTGTTAATTATATGAACCACATAACAGTGTTAGGTTGTTGGACACTTTAATTATACCTAAGCTTGAGCTTGGAAGTGAGCTTGGAAAAAAGACATAAAAAAACCTCACCGAAGTGAGGCTTTGATAGTTATCTAAACAAAGGTCTTTAATCGAATTGATTCATGGTGTTGTCTTCGCCAGATGCTTTCAGTGCAGCATCTCCAGAAAAATACTCTTTGTGGTCATCGCCAATATTTGACCCAGCCATGTCCTGGTGCTTAACACAGGCAAGGCCTTCACGAATTTCTTTTCTCTGTACCCCAGTGACATAGGCCAACATGCCTTGATCTCCATAATAGCCCTTGGCCAACTGATCAGTAGCCAAAGCCGCGGTGTGGTAGGTTGGCAAGGTAATTAAATGATGAAAAATTCCGGCTTGTTGTGCACCATCTCGTTGGAATGCTTGAATCATGTCATCGGCCCTTTGTCCCAATGGTGTCTCGTCGTATTTGACGTCCATCAGTTCAGCACGATCATAAGCACTGACGTCTGTGCCAGCTGCAACCATGGCATCAAAAGCCTGTTGTCGGAAATTCAATGTCCAGTTAAATGAAGGTGAATTGTTGTAGACCAGCTTAGCATCTGGCACAGTTTCGCGAATGCGTTTAACCATCCCGCCGATCTGGCCAACATGCGGCGTTGAGGTTTCAATCCACAACAAGTCTGCACCGTTTTGTAAACTGGTAATACAATCTAAAACACAGCGGTCTTCGCCAGTGTCTTTTTTGAACTGAAACAAACCACTGGCTAAACGTTTAGGGCGAAGTAATTTACCATTGCGATTAATAACCACATCACCATTATTCATGGCAGCAGTATCTATTTCTTCACAATCTAAATAAGCATTGTACTGGTCACCCAGGTCTCCTGGTTTGTTAGTCACTGCAATCTGCTTGGTTAAACCTGCTCCCAAAGAATCTGTTCTAGCAACAATTACACCATCATCTACCCCAAGTTCTAGAAAGGCGTAGCGGACGGCACGAATTTTAGCAACAAAATCAGCATGTGGAACAGTCACTTTACCGTCCTGATGTCCGCATTGTTTTTCATCTGAAACTTGGTTTTCGATTTGGATTGCACAAGCACCCGCTTCGATCATTTTCTTGGCCAATAAATAAGTGGCCTCTTCGTTACCAAAACCAGCATCGATGTCAGCAATGATGGGTACTACATGAGTTTCAAAATGATCAATAGACTCTTGAAGCCGTTGGGCGTTAACTTGATCACCGGTGGCCTTGGCGGTGTCGAGCTCTTTGAATAATCCACGCAACTCGCGGGCATCGGCTTGTTTTAAAAAGTCATATAACTCTTTAATTAAGGCTGGAACACTGGTTTTTTCGTGCATCGATTGATCAGGTAACGGTCCAAACTCAGATCGAAGTGCAGCAATCATCCACCCAGACAGGTACAAATAACGTTTGTCGGTGGTACCGTGGTGTTTTTTTACCGCGATCATTTTTTGTTGGCCAATGAAGCCATGCCAACAACCTAATGATTGGGTGTAATTAGAAGAATCTAAGTCATAATCACGCATGTCTTTACGCATGATTTTGGCGGTATACTTGGCGATGTCCAAGCCAGTTTTGAAGCGGTTTTGTAACTTCATTCGTGCTACAAACTCTGGATTAATAGATGACCAAGGTGATTGGTTGTCTTTGATGAGTCCGTTGGCTGATTTCACTTCTGTTTGGTAGTTTGACATAGGTAAAAATTCCTGGTTTGTTGATCGGTTTAGTGGCCGAGGTAAAAAAAGATTATAAAATTGGTTAAATCAAACAAACGTTTGAATAACACGTTGTTGCATGTTAAGCACATTTTCAATACTTTTAAATAGTTTTTTGCAACATTTGTAAATAAAAAAAATATTTCTAACTTTTGTGACATTTTGGTCAAAATTAGAGTTTTTAGTCTAAAAAGCTGTTATAAGATAAAAAGGTTTCGTCATTTAACTTTCACATAATCAGGAACATTAATGTCCAAATATACAAACAAGTACGTTCGTAAAAATAGCTTACAAGTCGACACTTTGTTGGCGACTTTCATTGAACAAGAAGTACTGCCTGAGCTTAATTATGAAAGTCAGGTGTTTTGGGAAAAATTTTCAGTGCTGATCAATGAGCTATCACCAGTTAATCAACAGCTGCTAAAAACAAGAGCTGACATACAAGCAGAATTAGACCAATGGTTAGTGAATAACCGTGATAATTTCAACCAAGAAGCATATGTGAAGCACTTAAAAACCACTGGATATCTGGTTGAAGAAGGCGAAGACTTTAAAGTGACCACTCAAAATGTTGATGATGAAATTGCCCAGCAAGCAGGGCCGCAGCTTGTGGTTCCGACGTCAAATGCGCGTTTTGCCTTAAATGCCACCAATGCCCGTTGGGGCAGTTTATATGATGCGCTGTATGGAACAGATGTAATACCTGAAACCGATGGTGCTGAAAAAGGTTCAAGTTATAATCCGGTTAGAGGTCAAAAAGTGATTGATTATGGTCGTGATTTTTTAGATCAGTATTTTCCTTTGCAACAAGGCAGTCACCATAATGTGACTCGATATGCCATTAAAGACCAACAGCTGGCAGTAATCGCTCCTACTGGCAGCACCACTTTGAAAAATGTGTCTTTGTGTTTGGGTTTTAATGGTGATGCATCTGCCCCCACTCAAATAATATGTAAACATAATGATCTGCATGTCATCATTGAAATTGATAAAGAGTCTGCGATTGGAAAGACAGATCAAGCAGGTGTTAAAGACCTGATTTTTGAAGCTGCTGTCACAACCATCCAAGACTTTGAAGATTCTGTGGCAGCTGTTGACGGTGAAGATAAAGTGGGTGTGTATCGTAATTGGTTGGGATTGATGCGTGGTGATTTAACAGAAACTTTTGATAAAAGTGGCCAAGCCATGACTCGAGTGGCTGCGCCAGATAAATCCTACCAATCAATGGCAGGAGAAACAATCACTTTACACGGGCGCAGTTTATTGTTCTGTCGCAATGTAGGTCACTTAATGACTAACCCAGCGATCATAGATCAAAATGGACAAGAAATTCCAGAAGGTATGATGGATGCAGTGATCAGTGTGTTAATTGCAATGCATGACCTAAAGGAGTTAGGCCCTTTACGTAACTCCAGAGCCGGCAGTGTTTATATTGTTAAGCCTAAAATGCATGGACCAGAAGAAGTGGCTTTTGCGAATACATTATTTAATCGGGTTGAAGATATGCTGGGCTTGTCTCGTCATACCATCAAAATCGGTGTAATGGATGAAGAGCGCCGTACCACGGTTAATTTGAAAGAGTGCATTCGACAAGTCAAAGATCGCATTGTTTTTATTAACACAGGGTTCCTTGATCGTACAGGAGATGAAATACATACCAGTATGTTGCTCGGGCCCATGGCGCCCAAGGCTGACATCAAAGCCATGCCGTGGATCAAGGCTTATGAAGATTGGAATGTTGATATTGGTTTGGAGTGTGGATTTACTGGTCATGCGCAGATTGGCAAAGGTATGTGGGCCATGCCAGATGAAATGGCTAAGATGATGGCGGTTAAAACAGAACACCCTGAAGCCGGTGCTAATTGCGCTTGGGTCCCATCGCCAATTGCTGCCACCTTGCATGCCATGCATTACCATCAAATCAAGGTGTTTGAGGTTCAAAAGCAGTTTCAACAGCGCCAAAGGGCAGATATCAATGACATATTAAGCATTCCATTATGTGCAGAGCCAGAGCAGTTAGCGACAAAACAAATTCAACGAGAATTAGACAATAATGTTCAGGGCATACTGGGTTATGTGGTGCGTTGGATTGATCATGGTGTGGGTTGTTCAAAAGTGCCAGACATTAATCACGTGGGCTTGATGGAAGACCGCGCCACGTTAAGAATTTCTAGTCAACATATTTGTAACTGGCTGCTTCATGGTGTTTGTTCAGAGCAACAGGTTAAAGATACCTTTGAGAGAATGGCGAAAGTGGTTGATCTACAAAATATAGGAGATCCCGCATACCAAAAAATGACAGATAATTTAAGTCAAAACACAGCTTTTCAAGCGGCACAGGATTTGGTGTTTAAAGGTAAAGAACAACCTTCTGGTTATACAGAACCTTTATTGCATGCTTATCGATTGAAATTAAAACAACAATAAACTTTCCTTTATTCGACAAATACTTCGACTCGGTTGCGCCCGTTTCTTTTGGCTTGATACATGGCCTTGTCGGCTTGGATGATGGCATGTTCCAGATTATCCACAATCATGGCCACACCAAAACTTCCTGAAATTTGCAGGTTGGGGTTGATGTTGTGACTTTGTTCGGATAACTGTTGGCATAAGTATTCAGCCTTTTTTTTCGCTGTATTAATGTCTGGAACTGGTATTACGGCAGCAAACTCTTCTCCTCCAGTTCGGCCCATGATTGCAGGAGGTAACAACAGGTTGCGCATCCCTTTGGAGACATATTGCAAAACCTCATCACCAACTTGATGACCATACTGATCATTGATTTTTTTAAAATGATCGAGATCAGCCACGATCACAGCCATCGAAGTGCCGGTTTTGCTTTGTTGTTGGATTAACACATCCGCTTGTTGCTTGAAGCCCCTTCGATTAAGCAGTCCTGTTAGGTAATCAGTAACAGCTTGTAATTTCATCTTATTGGCCAAGTCATCAACTAAAATTAACAGGGTGAACAAGCCCAGTCCGGTGAAAAAAGCTGGCATGAATAAAAAATTGGCTTGTGAATAGAGGTTGAGATAATACTCATTTCTTACAGCACCTTGTGACAAAGCCAAACTGCCACTGGTGGCTTGAACAAGTGCATAAAGTAAAAATAAAACAATGGCACTTTTTTCGGCCAACCGCAATGGTCTATTTACACGCCATATTTCATAGGCAATCAACATCACCACCAAAGCACCAGAGTAAGGGATAAAAACCATCCGCAGTCCCATATGAGGCATAAAGAAAGTAAAGTAAACCACTGATAACTCAACAGCGATGAAATAACCAATGAGCTGGGCTGTGAACGGTTTTCTTCCAGCTCGCATGCGAAAACCTGCCAAAGCCAAAATTTGTGTGGTTAACGAGATGCCATTAACCACAACCCAATATAAGTTTCGATTTGGAAATAAGTCGTTGGCGGCATTCAAAACCCCATTGGCTGCGGCAAAGAAGTAAAACATGGCCCACATCAACACATAAGTTTTCTTTTCCATGATTTTCCATGCCAATAAAAAAACCACAGTCATCATGATGCTGATAAAGAATTGACTGATGTTAACCAAGTCAATGTTACTTAGTTCCAAGTTATCTCCGATGGGTATTCAATGTAATGATTGATATAAATTATATAACAGGAAAAGCATTATGTGATCAAAACTGAATATGATAAAAGGTTCTATGGCAAGAAGATCTTCCTTTTAACTGTGGAATTGTAGGTATCTGTGCTATTGATGTGATTCAGCTATTTCATAAAATATATCTATACCTGGCTTAATCAGAGCATCTGGAAAATCGTATTCGGGGTGATGGATTTGAGGGCTGTCCTCGCCTGCCCCAAGAATAAACATCGCTCCTTTGGTCATTGAACTGATGGCTCCGAAATCTTCAGACCAACGCAGTGGTTCTTTAAGCCACACCAAGTCCTGACCTATTTTTTTAGCGGCTTGAGCCACTCTTGTACTACATTCTTCATTGTTAACAGATGCCATAAATACATCATGGTCTTGGGTGCTATACTCTAACTGTTGCTGTTTTGCTATGGTTTCAACTTTTGATAGTACAAGTTGTTTAAGCTTGCTCATCATTGCGTTTTTTTCTGTTCTGAGGGTGACTCCAATTTCAGCTTGATGTGGTGTTGTGCCAAAAGTTTTTTCACCCATTTTGCTGTAAATAATGGTGACCATTTGTAGATCAGTGGTATCTATTTCGTTGGTAATATCAGTTAACTGTTGTAATAACTCCACCATTGCCAAAGCTGGAGAACGACCTTTCTCAGGATAAGCTGCATGGGCAGTTGTTCCGGTAAACGTTATTGACATCCCCTGAGATGCACAGTTGAAAGTACCTGGTCGGATTTGGACTTGTCCCAGTGGGATACCAGGTAGGTTGTGTAATGCATAACAACAGTCAATCTTTAAAGCCTTGAACTGTTCGTCTTCGGTCACAGCAATGGCACCCTCCCCTGTTTCTTCGGCAGGTTGAAATAGCAAAATACGCTGACCTGAGAATGATCGGTCTTCAGCAAACTTTGTGGCTAAACCACATATGATTGCCATGTGACCATCATGACCGCATTTATGCGAAACACCAGAAACCACTGAACGATGAGCAAATGTATTTTTTTCGGAAATGGGCAATGCATCCAATTCGCAACGAAACAACACATGATCACCAGGTTCTTTACCTTTGAAAATAACCACCACTCCTGTGCCACCAACATTGGTAAGAATTTGGTCAGGATTAAGGGGTTTGAGAAAGTCAATGATCCTTTGTGCTGTTTGGTGTTCTGAGTTTGATAACTCAGGGTTTTGGTGTAGGTGTTTTCTGAATTTTTCTAATTTCATAATTGAGTCAGTTTTGCATTTTGAGCGGGGAACATTTTTGGTCATCGTTAAGACCACCTAAATCTGAGTGATCATTATAATATGATAAGCTTAATTCAGAAATACTCGGAAGATAACAATGAAAAAAATAACCTTAATAGGGCTGTCATTAATTTTATCTTGTGTAGTGCATCCACAAAGTTGTGAAAAACAAGATATAAAGTTACAAGTTTTGGGTTCAGGTGGTCCTGAATTGAATGATGGCCGTGTTTCATCATCGCATTTGTTATGGGTTAACGGTAAGGCGACTGTACTGATAGATGCTGGCAGTGGGAGTGCGCACCAATTTGAAAAAGTCAAAGGCAATTCTGAGGATATAAAAGCCATCCTATTGACTCATTTACATATTGATCACAGTGCTGATTTACCGGCTTATATCAAAGATTCTTATTTCACGGAGCGCAAAAACGACCTATGGGTGATGGGACCTAAAGGCAATAACAGAATGCCAGATACCAGTGTTTATTTAGATAAGTTATTTGGTGAGTATGGAGTTTTTGCCTATATGAAGAGGTATTGGTTACCCAAAGCTCGCAGCAGTTATAAAATCAAAGCCATCGATGCTGACCTTGATCATGCTGTAGTACAGCGCCATCCTTTGACCGATGAGATCAGCATAAGCAGTATTGGTGTTCACCATGGTCCCATCAGTGCAGTGGGGTGGCGAGTGGATATGGGTGATTGTGCCATTACTTTTTCTGGCGATATGACCAACAAATATGATTCATTAACGAAGCTTGCCCGAGGCAGCGACTTATTGGTTGCCAACTATACCATTGGTGAGTCAGCCACCAAAAGAGCAAAAAACATGCACATGCCACCATCGATAATTGGCAAGATTGCCAATCAAGCAAAAGTGAGCAAATTGTTGTTGGCACACTTAATGAACAGCAGCATACCTTACCTAGATGATACCAAAACATTGATAGAAAAAATTTATCAAGGTCCTGTTTTAGTGGCGGAAGATTTGATGATTATTGATTTAGAGTGAATCCATATTAATGCAAGCATATTATGTTAACTTGGTCTTTAATAAAGAGGCCCCTGTATAATTAATGACTTATTCAGGTGTTTCAAATTTAATTGATCACTTTGGGAAAATAACAATGAAATTAACTATTTTGATGAGCTTGGGTTTGATACTACCGTGGAACGCTCTGGCGACACACCTACAAAGTTGTCAACAAAATAACATCAAGCTCCAGGTTTTAGGTTCAGGAGGTCCAGAAATTAATGAT
>CALLLZ010000120.1 GCA_938008005.1 uncultured Marinicella sp.
TTATCACCAGACCTTTAAAATGGGAACACTTATTTAGCATAAACCCATCTAATGATTATAAAGAAACTCCCCAGCTTAGTCGCAGCACTCGTAATAGCTCAACTTAGCTATGCCAAAGATTACACCAACCACTTAGCCCTTACACATGCCCCCATTGGGGTTATGGGAGACCATACACATAACAAAGGAGAATGGATGTTTTCTTATCGTTATATGGATATGTCTATGGATGGTCTCAGGCGCGGTACCAATGACCTCCAAACAGCACAAGCACTACAAGACTTTATGTTAGTACCAGTAAAAATGGATATGCAAATGCAAATGCTTGGTGTGATGTATGCGCCCACTGAACGCATTACCTTAATGGGAATGTTAAATCACCAGAAGAATGACATGTTGTTAGAAACCCGTATGGGCAACCGCTTCACCACTTCTTCAGAAGGGATGGGAGATTCCAAACTAGGCACGCTTATCAGTTTAAAAAAATGGAACAATAATTACCTACACGCCAATCTGGGTATCAGCTTACCCACTGGCTCAATCAATGTTCGTGATGTCACACCTATGGGGCCCAACACTTTATTACCCTATCCCATGCGCATAGGTTCAGGCACTTATGATTTAAGCTTAGGTCTGACATGGAATCAATACCATGAAACCTACAGCCTGGGTGCACAGCTGATGTCTACCCTCAGGACCGGTGAAAATGATCAAGATTACCGCCTAGGTCATGAAAATAAATTAAACTTCTGGGCTGCGAAATCCTTGAATAATTCATGGAGTTTATCTGCGAGATTAGAAGCCAAAAATCGCCAAAGCATTAAAGGCAGCGACCCACGACTGATGATGGCTGCCAACATGACGCCCACTGCCAATGCAGACTTCACTGGTGGTGACTTTGCTCACCTCAGTATCGGTTTGACTCACGTTTCAAACGTTAAAAATTGGACCAATGGTCACCGCCTAGCTATTGAGTTCAGTCAACCTGTGTTACAAAATTTAGCTGGTACACAAATGAAACTTGAAAACAGTTTCACTATTGGCTGGCAGAAAGCTTTTTGAATTTAAGAAATTAATTACTGATAAAAACCGGCTATTAAACCGGCTATTAAACCGGTTTTTATTTCCATATATTATTCCTGACCAAGTAAGTACATGGTGGATTCTATGATGTTGTCTGATGTTTTCAACTGATCAAAATCCGGTTTGTAACGCCCATTGATGACCAAGCTTGGTACACCACCAATACCCATAGCTTGCGCCATTTGTTTGTCTTTTCTGAGCTGGCTATCTACTGCAAAAGATTTCGCTGTAGAAATGAATTTCTGTGCATCTATTGCAAAAGATGAAGACAACCATCCTGCGATATCCTCTAGTGTCCGCAGTGGCTTCTTATATTGATGAATCGCTGCAAACAACGCTTCGTGGGCATGCTCTAACTCACCCATCAATCGCAAAGCATGATAAGCCTTAGCATGAGGTTCCCATTGTGAATAAAAAGCCACTGGCACCCTGATAATTTTTTGGGACTCATTGATTTTTCCTTCTAGCTTTTGCATAGTTGGTTCAAAACTATTACAGCCTGGGCACATATAACTGAAAAACTCATAAACCACTGCCTCTTCTGAACTGCCTGACCACGCAGGGGTGATTAAATTATAGTGCAAGCCGGCTTGATACTTACTTTGAGTGGCTTTGGATGAATTCAGTTCGCTGTTGGCTTGTGCATGTAGATCAAACAGGGTAAAAAGAGTAATAAACGCAGTGATCAATAACTTCATGGTTTTCCTTCTAAATTGATTTATTAGGTATTTATAGATGCTTCCAATCAAAAATAGTTCCTATTCATATTATATTGATCAGAACTTTGTAAATAACAAGCGCAAAAAAAACCGACCCAATGGGTCGGCTCTTCTCATATTTTTCTTAACCAAGCTCAGATTACATTGAATCCAATTCTTGGTTTACTAAAAACTGAGTCACTTCAATGATATCATTTCTGGTTTTCAAAGCTTTGTTGTTAGGCACAAACTTACCGTTAGTTACTAAAGTAGGTGTTGAAGTCACACCCATCGCTTGCAACATTTTCATCCCTTTACGTACTTGTCCATCAACAACGAATGACTCAGCTGTAGACAAAAACTTCTCTTTATCTACATCAAATGAACTGGCTGCCCAAGCTGCAATTTCATCGACTGTTCTGAACTGTTTTTTATGCTGGTGAATCGCATCAAACATAGGGCCATGAGCTTGTTCGGTGATACCCAAAGCTTCAAATGTGTAATAAGCTTTAGCAAATGGCTCCCACTGCTTACCAAATACCACTGGGACCCTAACTAATTTGGCATTTTCGGGCATTTCAGATTCAAGCTTCTTCATGTATGGTTCAAAAGTGGCACAGTGCGGGCAGGTGTAACCAAAGAACTCATAAATCACCACTTCTTCATCTGTATTGGTGTCGTAAGCAGGGTTAATGATTCTATAATGTATACCGGCTTGATAATCGGCAGAATTGGCAACCTTCTCAGATGATGCTTTGACTTGATTGCTTACTTTTTCAAAAGTACCAGCTTTAGCTGCCTTAACTTGATCAGAAACTGTTTCTTTAGCCATTGATGCTACTTTGTCACTTGCTTTTTCCACAACGTCAGCTTTCATCGTTTCAACTTTTTCACTTACAACTTCATTAGCAACAGTTTTAGCTTCTTCAACAGCCGCATGATCATTGGCTTGTGAACAGCCCCAAATAAACATAACTGATAAAATCAGTGTAATCTTTTTCATAATAAATCCTCGTAAAATTTCAAAGTTTGACTGAATTGATAACAAATAGTTTCAAGTTTAAGTTACCCAGCTTCATTCAAAATATTCAATAA
>CALLLZ010000121.1 GCA_938008005.1 uncultured Marinicella sp.
ACAATTTAATGGCTTCTAAGTAATTTCCTCGCGATAGTTGGATCACACCATAGTTGCCTATAGTCTTGGCTTTTTTAAACCAAGCTCTTTCCTCATCAAACAACTTCGCGGCACTCAAAAAATGAAAACCAGCACTACTCATATCCCCCGTATAATAACCAAGAGTACCCAACAGACTCTCAGTCACCGCTAAATCATATTTAAACCTCTTTTCTATTTGAACTTGTTTGGCTTTTTCCAATAACACCTTTGCATTTTGATAGTTTTGTGACTCCAACATTGACTCAGCAGACTGAGCAAGTGTTAATGCATATTTTTGAAGGTCATGCTTTTTGTAGTAATCAATAACCTGTTGAAAATAATCAGACGAAACATCCCATTTAAAATCCTTATATGCAGTCTTACCAGCTTCGGCTAAAACACCAACCATCCGATCATTGAATTGAAGTTTCTTCCATATCAAATATGCTTCTTCAAGATTGCTCATCACATTCGATAGGTTAGTCTCAGAACCATCGAAAGCAGATCTTTCTAGCAACAATGCTTGCTTTATTTCGGCAATGTTTTTTACGGTATCATCAATTTTCAAAATAGATAAGTGAGTTACACCTTTTACCTTTTCCTGTTGGGCACTCCCTAAAAATAAAAATATTTCTTGTGACTCAATAAGTTCTAAATACAGTATCTCATCAAAACCTCTTTCTAAACTCCTATTGACGCGATATTTAATCTTATGTTGACCATGAGATTCAGCCATTGAAAGAACCACATTAAGTTTTGATTGATCGGCAGTAATTAAATAATGACCAGCAGTGAGTTCAACCTTTTTAACCAGCTGCAACCCCTCATTGCTAACCCTTACTGTCTGCTGATACACTTCAACACCAGGAATTTGAGCATTGGAGTTAACAACTTGCCACAGGAACAAGAGTATAAAAAATAAGCGAATCATTTTACCTTAAGAGTAAATACCGCTATCTCATCGTTCAAAAACAAAACGCTTACTGAGTAATCACCACCAATTAAAGCACTTTTTTGAACACCTATATTAAATTCTCCATCCCTATACTCGTTAACATTTAATGGCAATAAGCCACTCATATTAGCCACCACATCATCTGTTGTGTTATTTTTTATCACTACCTGATATACACCATCAATCGGCAATAACCCCTCTGGGAAATTCATTTGAAGTTGTATAACTATATTGTTGATTGTATTTTCAATCTTTATAGCTTCACCTGCATTTAAATTGATTGAATTACCTCTTAAATGATTGAGTTGAATAATTTGAAAACTACTTTCAGGTTGTGATGCTTGCTTGAAATTAAAAATGCTTAACATGAATATTGCCGCAAATGCGGCTCCCCCAAGCAGGTACACTAGTTTGTGGTTAAACATTTGAGCTATCGATAATGATCCGTTTTTAGTTTTGGCATATGAAATTTCTTGTTCCACTCCTCCCTTCATCATCAAATCAAACTCCAGTTCTTCCAAGGCGTCAGGATGATCTGCCAGCCACAGTTCCATTTGTTCTTCATCGGAGGGGCTGAGTTTATTTTGGAGGTAGTTGTGCAACATGGTTTCATCGGGTTTGAATATATTCATACCTTTTGGACCCTCATCATATTGAACAGGGTAATGCAGTTGCGGATGATTTTTTGCATCAGGTTGGGTTTCTTTTGGGTTTTGATCGACACGACTTTTTCTTGCTTTGCAGACGTTTGATTGTCTTGATCGTCGTGTTTGCTGATCAGTTGTTTCAGTCTTTGTTTGGCTCTGTACAATACACGATCAAAATGCGCGCTGGATAAGTCCAGGTTTTGACAAATATCGATTTTTGACTGATCTTCAAAATAAAACTGGGTCAGAATATTTCGATCACGATCTGTTGGTAACTCTTGCATGATCTGTTTAACACGATTGATTCCATCGTCCCATTCGAGATTTGATAGTACATCCGATTTGGCATCTTCGAAAATGTCTAAGCTTTCTTGATCTACAGCTGAGACGTATTTTTTGTCTTTACGCAGGTATTCATAGCCAATATTAATGGCAGTAGTACGCAGAAAGGCCCTGATAGTATCAGGGTTTTTGACGGCGCCTTGTTGTAATTTGGTGATCACAATCATGAATGAATCCTGAACTATATCTTCATGGCTGGATACACGTGAGAATTTTTTCCTGACGATGAACAACAACCAGCGATAATGTAAATTAACAAACTCATTGCCTGCAAATTTATCTCCTGACATGATTCCTCGAGCCAACTCACCAGCTTTTTGAGCTAAACTTTCATATTCATTTTTTGTATCTGACAACACACACCCCTTTAATTCAATGCCTGGCAAATTAACAATATAATAATATTAAATTGACAATTATTTTCTAAATAAAGTCACAACAACTTTTAATATAATATATCATTTTAAACTTTTTGTCTGCTCGAATTATAACAATGCCTTGTTATATGAGTGCTGCCAGACTCTCATGTCTCCCACTAAAGAACTATCAAAAAAATAATCAGGTTTCAGTGACGAATATGATTTGAGGAAAATTTCACGAAGACAGTTCTTATGGCATAAAGTTTTTTTTACCTTTGGAGACAAATAAGGTTAGTTCTAAATAATCATTGCATATGATTATGCCTGAACTCAGTTGCAACAAAGTTCGGAGATATATAACTTTTAATTATTTCCTGATAGTACTCATGCTAATTACAGTGTTATTGAAAAAAGCTATCATTAATTTGTATCTACTGTCAGATTATTTACATCAGTCAAATACTCAGAATCTACGACAGCATTATTTACCCTGACTTTCTGACCATCAATAAGTCTTTCACCACCACGAGTAATCACTTGATCTCCTGCTTTTATATTGCCGCTGATCATAACCCAATCATCAATGCCCTGACCTAT
>CALLLZ010000122.1 GCA_938008005.1 uncultured Marinicella sp.
AGGGGTCAAATGGTTTTGTGAGTCTTTAGGCGTAAAGAGACATTGGATATTGACAATGTCTCTTTATATTTTATTGACTGGATTTAAAATGCGTATTTGGCAGAAAATATTAATCGATTTAACTCGCCATCGGTACCAGATTCTAGTTCACGTTTACCATGCAAAAAACCAACACCTAATGTGAGTTTGCTGACTGGAGAGAACAGCAAGTTAACTTGTGCACTTTGTGCTGATTTAGTCACACTCGTGCCTGTGTAATCCGCTTCATTATCAATATCGATTCTAGAGAGAATGAAATTAGATCTGAGGGTGTTATTCCAGTGATGATTGTATGCAACTGCCACCGCATTTGAATCAATGGCTTCCAATGAACCATCATCTGTAATAACTGCACCATTGGCTGTATTTAATCCCACATATCTACCCATACCAGCACCTGATGCTAAATTGAATTTAATGTTGTTTTTATCTCCGACATTGAATTTTCCGGTAACACTCACTCCAAATGATGACTCGCTTTCATTATTGGATACTTGGTCATATTCTAAACTCCTCACTAAACCTGCTACAGCGACGTGTCCCCAATCTGTTTTGTGGGTGTATTTTGCGACAAAGTCAGGAGTGCCGTTGTCATCAGATACAATTCTAGCTCCACCTTCAAAAGGTGTTATGGTGGTTTCAGGGTTCTCTAAGGCCAATTGCCATGGGCCGTTGGTGTACCTAACCATGGCTTGGCGCTCAAAAACTATGCCGTCAGATGCTGCTAAGAAATCGACTGATTCTGGCAAAGCTCCTACGTCTTGAAATGTACTCCATGTTTGTCCGAATAACCAATTGTTATAGGTGATAAAAGCATGTCTCAGGCGAGGTTGATAGGAGTTACTTACACGTTCATTTCCTCCCGGTGGGAGTAAAAAATCCATTTCGATGTAACTACCTAGCTTATCACCACTGGCTAAAACATGATTGCTCTTAAAATTAATCCTTGATTCCTTTGCGCCAAAGTCAAAGTCTGTACTTTCACCTTCCCCACCAACTGGTATGGTTCCAGGAATATAAAAATCACGCCCTGCTGAACCGGAGGCTAAATCGCCATCGCTGTATGATGAAAATGCACCTGTTGCTTTGATAAACCCGCCAAAACTATATGAATGTTTTTCATTGGATTTAGTTTGAGTGGTTTTTTGTGAAGTGAGTGTTTCAGTGTTTTTATCGGATAACTCTTGTTTAAGTGACAATAACATTTGTTCTAATGAGTTAATTTTATCTTCTAATTGTTTGTATTTTTGATCTTCTGCAAAAGCCCCTCCGCTAAATAGCGAAGTTGAAATTACGACAGCCAAAAGTTTTTTATTGATTTTCATAGCATCCTCTATTTGACGATGATGTTATGATATTGATTTGTTGAGAGACTAGATATTAGCCTTTAGTAGATACGACTAAAGGATAAGTTATTTTTTCATAATCATCACTGCAATACCAAATGCATAAGCAGTCAGTATTTTCTCATCCAGCAACAGTGTCCGGCCATCCAATTGTTGCATGCTGTTAGAAACAAGTTGTATGACCATACCCATCAGTGCCAACGCGGCAGCTGTATGGACTTTTTGTTTGGAAATTTCTTTGTCACCAAACTGATAGGTATGGTTGTTTTGTTTTTGTAAAGCGAGTTTTAACCCCATACCAGCTACAATTAATGACATGAATAAACTCAAATAATTGCTGTAAAAGGAAAGACTGTCCATAGATTTGGTTGATAAAACGATTATTATAGTTGAATTGATCAATAGGTATTTAAATGACACTCAAGAAGAGGCCACTTTTATTTATTTGTTATCTCTCATTGTTTTATAATTTCTTTAATTTATTTGGTTTTTATATTTGAAAAGCCATGAAACAAGTTTTATATTTTAAAGTGATTGGCATAAATATAAACTCTGTTAAACTGATTTTTTTATTTTGTGTTTAATTTATGAAAAGCATTATTATTAGATTTTTTTGGGTTTGTTGTTTATTTGGACTCACGGCCTGTCATCAGAATAATACACAACAAGTCAAAATCAATAAGAGTGAATCATCACAACAAGAATTGCTTCAATTGGTGCAATTAATGAGTGGGGAATTTGACAGTTTAAAACAATCACAATTGGATGAAAGTTACTACCATATCAGTTTAAAAATGAAACCGATTTGGACACAGCGGAACGATGGACATTGGCTGTATGTTGAACAGGCGGTGGGTACCATGTTGGATAAACCGTATCGTCAACGTATTTATCATGTGACCGCGTTGGGAAATAACAAGTTCAGCAGTGCCGTGTATGAATTTTCGGACCCAAGTGCAGTTGTTGGTGGTTTTGAGAATCCTAAATTATTGGCTGATATCGAGCCTAGTGATTTAACTTTACGTAAAGGTTGTGCGGTTATTTTACAAAAATATGGTGATGAAAATTATTCTGGAAGCACAGGTGATAAAACTTGTTTAAGCCAACTGCGTGGTGCAACATACGCAAATTCTATCGTTGATATCACAGCTACGAGTATAAGTAGTTGGGACCAAGGATTTGATTCGAATGATCAACAAGTTTGGGGTGCTACAGCCGGCCCATATGTGTTTGACAGAAAACCTGATGATTTACATTAAATTAATAACTGTATTTGTTGGCACTGGTGCCATCAGTTTTTTGTTGTTTTATGTGCTTATGAAACATGGGAATCGTCAATCGATAGATGTTATTGAAAACAAAGACAAGGCAGCTATGAAGAGGTTGAAAGCAGAACTGAAAGCCAATAAAACCACTTGGCAAAATATCGTGATGTCAAAATGGGTTGCATTTGGAGGCGGTTTTTATGGTGTCATGGCGGTGTTGACCTATGTGGTGGTTGAATTCAAAGAAGTTGTAGATTTATTAACAAGTGAAGCATCTTTGATGGCTACCATAGCTGAATTGGGAGTGAGTGATTTGGTGAGTTTTTTCATCAACTCCTTAATGAATTTTGTCACTGCCATTACATGGCCAATTTATTGGATGAATAAAGTCGAAGGTTACTCCGTTTGGGTTTGGTGTTTGATCGTTTATGGGGGGTATGTTACTGGTCAGTTTTTGGCAAAAAACACTGTAAATCCTTACGGTGAAAAAAGCCAATGAAAGAAAGTTTAAAGACCATAGATTCAATAAGAAATATGACTGTTGCTGGTTAAAAAGTATCCGTTTGAGCTGCCTTTTAGGTTTTAGAAATCAATTAATGGGTTTTTTGGGGACTTTCCATACACTGGCAGCGGTGGTTTTTGAATCCATTTGTTTTGATTCAAACTTTTTGTTTTTTTGGGATTTAGCTTGCGGTTTTGAAGGCTTCTTTTTTAAACTTAATTTTCCGGCTTTTGAGCGCGGTTCGGCATCATTGAAAGTGGTTTTCTTGGTTGCCTTGGTTTGACCTCTGTATTTAATTTGTAGACCTTTCATGAATTTTCGTAACATTTGGTTTTTACACGCCCGGTAATGCTTGTGGTCTTTTTTACGGAACAGGGCACTGAATTCATGTTTGCTGATTTTAAAACCAGCCAGTTCCATCACTGCTAAAGCTTCTTCCGCTTTGAGGTGGAAAGCTATTTTTAACTTCATCAATATCAAATTGTTGTCTAATTGCTGTTTGATTTTAACTCGCGGTCCATCGTCCTTTGGCCCCCTTTTGTCAATGATCAAAGCATCCAAGAACTCGATTAAAGTTTCATCAGGTAATGGTATGAATCCTGTTTCTTCTTCGCGTTTGAGCCACTGATTGACTTGTTTTTCAGAGGCCTGAATATTTACATGTTTGAAGATTTTAGAGATTTGATTGTCTTTTAAATCCAAAATATAACGGGTTCTTCGCAATATGTCGTTGTTATTCATGGTGTTTTAATTTGCCTTAACTCAATGATTATCAAGGTGCACAGTTTAACTGATTTTTTCAGTGCTTGAACAGTCATTCGATTTTTATATGCTTTTCTTGTTCACCTGTAGAAGTCGTTTATTGTTGTCTTCGGCTGAAGTGGTTATACTGTCTTACTCTTTACCAAACCAGTATTTAGCCATGAAATTTTTGTATCAAATCCTGATTATTTGTTTTTTTTCCAGTACGGTTGTTGCACAACAAACAGATCAATTGGAGTTGTTGGATGTTTTTAACCTTGAATATGTTTCTGACCCGCAAATTTCTCCTGATGGTAGCCAAATAATTTACACCCGTAATTTCAAAGATGTGATGACTGATAAAAATCACAGTAATTTGTGGTTGATTGATTTCAATGGTAAAAATAACCGACCACTGACTACTGGTAACCACAACGCCAGATCAGCTCGGTGGTCACATGATGGGAAAAAAATTATTTATCTGTCAAACCATGCCGATGACAAAACCAAACTTTACTTAATGTGGATGGATAGCCGTGAATCGATGGCTTTGACCAACGGTTCTATTGCGCCCA
Source organism: uncultured Marinicella sp. (assembly GCA_938008005.1). Classification (GTDB taxonomy): domain Bacteria; phylum Pseudomonadota; class Gammaproteobacteria; order Xanthomonadales; family Marinicellaceae; genus Marinicella. Next base: position 4,469 of record CALLLZ010000122.1, read on the forward strand.
GTCAAGCAGCTTGGTCACGTGATGATAAACACTTGGTATTTACTCAATTTGTACCTAAGAAAAAATCATCACTGGTGAAAATGCCAAATAAACCTCAAGGAGCCGAGTGGAATGAATCGCCTATTTATATTGATGACATGAACTATCGAGCAGATGGACAAGGTTTTTTAAAACCCGGAAATCAACAAATATTCAGCTTGTCTGTTGATGGAGGAACGCCTCGTCAACTGACAGCTTCAGCACATGATCATCAGTCACCAGTGTGGTCATCAGATAAACAATCTATTTTCTTTACTGCAAATTTACATGAAAATCATGAGTTTGAACCCTTAAACGCTGAAATATATCAACTTGATTTAAATGACTTAAGTATTAAAGCCTTGACAGCGCGATTTGGCCCTGATGCCAATGCCCAATTGTCACCTGATGGTAAAAAGTTAGCCTATCTCGGTTTTGATGATACTTTTCAAGGGCATTCAGTGCGCGAATTGTATGTCATGGATGTTAATGGTGAAAACCATCAGTCGATTTCGAAACAATTGGATAGATCCATTCAGTCTATGGCTTGGGCAGCAAATTCGAAAGGATTGTATGCGCAGTATACTGATCAAGGTGATGGTAAATTAATTCACCTTAATTTATCTGGAAAAACGACAGAGATAGCAAGTCAATTGGGTGGTTTATCATTGGGGCGACCATATAACGCAGCAGCTTTTTCAGTATCGAATAACAATCGAGTCGCTATGACCTTGGGTGGCACTTCTCATCCAGCTGATTTAGCGACGGTGAATAATAAAAAAGTACAGCGATTGACTCATGTGAATGAGGACTTATTCAGCTACAAAAAACTCGGCCAAGTCAAAGAGCTTTGGTGGCAGTCATCTGTTGATCAACGATCTATCCAAGGTTGGTTAATCACTCCGCCAAATTTTGATGCCAATAAAAAATATCCGTTGATACTTGAAATTCATGGTGGTCCTTTTGCCAGTTATGGTTCGGTATTTTCGGCTGAAGCACAGTTATTTGCCGCAGCTGGATATGTGGTGTTGTATAGCAACCCTCGTGGCAGTACTGGTTATGGTCAGGAATTTGCTAATTTGATTCATCATGATTACCCAAACAATGATTATCATGATTTGATGTCAGGTGTTGATAAAGCGATTGCAGAAGGATATGTGGATGAGGAGCAGTTGTTTGTTACAGGTGGCAGCGGTGGTGGTGTTTTAACCGCTTGGATTATTGGTCACACCAATCGTTTTAAAGCAGCTGTGGTTGCAAAACCAGTGATTAATTGGATCAGTTTTGTATTGTATGCAGACAACCCAGGTTTTTTCTATAAATATTGGTTTGCCAATAAACCTTGGGAAGATGCAGCAAATTACCTTAAAAGATCACCACTTTCTTATGTGGGTAATGTGAAAACGCCTACCATGTTACTGACAGGTGAATCAGATTACCGAACGCCGATTGCAGAGTCAGAACAATATTATGCGGCTTTGAAATTACAAAAAGTTGAATCGGCAATGGTCAGAATACCAGGGGCTGGTCATGGGATTGCTAATAGGCCCAGTAATTTGGTGGCCAAAGTGGCGAGTATTTTGGCCTGGTTTGATAAATACAGACCCATTGAAAATAAATAACATTAAAATTTAAAAAATAATGAAGCTGCCAACTTGTATTATTTTAATGATTTGTTTGAGTAGTTGTGAACAAGCTTTCGTTGAAACACCGACGATTGATAGTAAGTCGTTCATCTCTAAATATGAAGCTCCATCTGATCACAATTATGTGACTGGAATTGATGTTTCTAAATATCAGGGAAATATCGATTTTAATGCAGTTAAATTGTCTGGTTTTGATTTCGTACTTATAAGGGCTTCTGAAGGAAATACCATTCAAGATACTGATTTTAAAAGTCATTATGATGCCGCTAAAGAGTTGGGTCTTGTGGTTGGTGCGTATCACTTTTATGAAACCAATGATAAGCCGATAGATCAGTTTAATAATTTTGTTTCTACGGCCAGTTTAACCGCAGGTGACTTTGCCCCGGTG
>CALLLZ010000123.1 GCA_938008005.1 uncultured Marinicella sp.
GGTTCTGAATTGGTCAAATGGGGTAATTTTCAACCCATGTATCAACTGATGGAATCCATTGACAAAACCGACACATCCTTTAAAAAATAAACAACGAAAAATCAAGCTATGGAAACCAGTATTTTAACTGATATTTTTTTACCCCTCTCATTGTTTATCATCATGCTTGGCATGGGACTTTCATTGGTACCCAATGACTTTAAGCAAGTGGTGTTATTCCCCAAAGCGGTCATCTTGGGTTTAATCGGCCAAATCATCCTCTTACCTGTGATTGCCTTGCTTTTAATTAAATTGTTGAATGTAACACCTGTAATTGCCGTTGGTGTGATGTTAATTGCTGTTTGTCCAGGAGGCACCAGTTCAAATTTAATCAGTCATTTGGCCAAAGGAGATACAGCATTATCTATCTCACTTACAGCCATCAGCAGCTTGATCACTGTCATCTCTATCCCTTTGGTGATTGGTTTCAGCATGAACTTTTTTTTGGCCGCTGACCAAATCATCAACTTGCCTGTAATAAAAACCATACTGACATTAATAGCTATCACCCTGCTACCTGTTTCAATCGGTATGCTAATCAGGGCTAAATACCCCGCATTTGCCCTTCGACAAGAGAATAAAGTTAATGTGTTTTCCGGGCTGTTCTTGGCTTTTTTAGTGGTTGCTATTTTATTTCAACAACCTGAAATGGTTAAGCAAGGACTGCTGACTACAGGTATAGCTGTATTTAGCCTCAACATCATCAGCATGTTTATTGGTTTTATTGCAGCTCACTTATGTCAACTCAATACCCCACAAAGTACCACCATTGGCATTGAAGTTGGGGTTCAGAACGGTACTTTAGCTATCTTAATTGCCACTACCGTACTCCACCAACCTGAATTTGCCATTCCCGCAGCCATTTATTCACTGGCAATGTTTATCAGTTCTGCAATGGTCATTTTTTGGCGACGTAAAACCATTAACTCACCAGCCTAATGAATTCAGATTTTGACACCTTATTTCCCACCATCAACACCATATGTGCATCGGGAAAATTGCGCAGTAAAGCATCTGATTTTATGGTAATTGAACATCATGATATGAGCTTTACTGAACAAGGCGAACATCTGTGGTTTAAAATAGAAAAGATTCACAGCAACACCGCTTGGGTGGCAACTCAGCTTGCAAGTGCTTGTAAAGTCCCAGCACGACAAGTCGGATTTGCCGGACTCAAAGACCGCCATGCCATCACACAACAATGGTTCAGTGTGCAGCTACCAAAGATTGTAGAAATTGATACAATCAAAGCTAAGCTGCCAGATGAAATCAGCATACTGGCGCATCACTGGCACCAATCTAAAATCAAAACCGGACAATTAAAACACAATGAATTTAAAATAGTGGTTCGAGAAGTAGAAGGTGACCACACTGCCACAGAAAAGAATATTGCACGGGTCAACAGCAATGGTGTGCCTAACTATTTTGGACCTCAGCGATTTGGTCATGACCTCAACAACATCCAACAAGCCAAAGACTGGTTTTCAGGCAAGATAAGAGTTAACAACAAAAAGCTCCGTGGCTTGCTTATTTCAACTGCCCGCAGTCATATATTTAATTTAATTATCGCCCATCGCATTCAAAATAAATTGTGGGGAAAAGTCATCTCTGGAGACATTTTACAATTAGACCAGAGTCATTCTTGGTTTCCTGCCAGGGATGCAACTGCTGAAGAATTAACAGAACGATTAGCCGCTTTTGACATTCACCCAACGGCAGCTTTGTGGGGCGATGACACAGTTCAAAGCACTGAAAAATGTGCCATCATTGAAACCACTGTTGCCAATACCTTTCCCGAATATCACAAAGGTTTTAACAATCACAGAGTCAAACAAGACCGACGCGCCATGCGAATCCTTCCTACCCAATTCAGCCACAGTTGGAAAGGGAATGATTTACACCTCAATTTCCAACTCCAACCTGGAAGCTACGCCACCAGCGTATTGCGTGAAATAATACAGACCAGTTAACAATTTTTAACCAAAAACCCTGCAATAATATTGGCTTTTTGGTTTGATTCAGGCTATCTTCCGCTATCAATTCAAATCTACATTCATGTCATTTTGACATATGGTCTGTTAACGTAAAAAAACATTTTTTAGAGGAGTAAAAAAATGAAGTTAAAGATAGTTTTACCTGTGGCTATTGCCATGGCAACCATAACTGGTCCAGCTATAGCTGACCGCAACGCCACCAAAAAAGCCATTAATCAAGCCAAAGTATTGATTGAATCTGCTGAAAGAAATGGCGCATCTATGCATGCTTCTTACCTACTCAAATCATCCCGTGACAACTTGGCTAAAGCCGTCATACAAGTTGATAAGCGAGAATGGGTCGATGCTGAAGTATCTGCCAAAATGTCGCAGCGTGACGCTGAAGTGGCGGATGCAAAATCACAAGCCGCTAAAGCAGAAAAGTCATACAATGATTTGAAAGCTGTTGTTGATTTATTAAAATCAGAGTTATCACGTAAAAGGAGCATGTTATGAAACACATAAACCACTCCAAAATATGTAAAACGTTGGTAGTACTGTTCATTTGTGCACTGTTGGCCTCATGTGCCTCAACACCCAAATCAGATCTAAGAGTTACAGCACTTGAGAATCAACTCAGCGACTTAATGTCGAATACTGAGTTAGCTAACCGCGGCGGTGATGAACTCAAACGTGCCCAAAGAGCTGTAAGCCAAATCAAAAGTGAGTTCAGCAAAATGCATGAAGATGATTTGGATTACTCAATTTACGCCACTGATCGCTTAATCGAATTGGCAAAATTCACCGCCCAAGCCAGATGGTTTGATGATCAACGTGAGATGCTGGTTGATGAACAGAGTAAACTGGTTCTAGAATCAAGAACGCTTGAAGCTGATCTGGCTACACAACGTGCTTTGAAAGCCAATGCCAGCGCAGAGGCTGCTCAGGCACAAAGAGAGATGGCACTGAAAGAAGCCGAAGCTGCCCGTTTAATGCGTGATGAAGCCTTAGCAACAGCCGAATTTGCAGAAGAGCAGAAACAATTGGCCTTGATTGCTCGCGCTGAAGCTGAAGAATTAAAAAACCAAGCTGAAGCGGCGGCTACATCTGCCATGAGCGAAGCTGAAAAAGCCAAAATAATGGCAGCAGCAGAAGCCGCCAAAGCCGAAGCAGCCATTGCTGAAGCCGCGGCAGCTAAAGCCGCCATGCAACAACTCGAAAATGAATTAACTGAGCTGAAGGCCAAACAAACCGATCGTGGTTTGGTGATTACCTTGGGTGATGTGTTATTCGAGTTCAACCAAGCTGACTTAAAAAATGGCGCCACCAGAAACT
>CALLLZ010000124.1 GCA_938008005.1 uncultured Marinicella sp.
CCATTCGTTGGAATGATCAGATTGTTAACACAAGTTGCACTTGCTGATTCCATGGCTTGATAAGCAAACTGATTAAGCGTTGTAGAACTTACTGAATCATCAGGGCAGACCACTTGTGCATGTACTGACTGTAAAAAGGTACTGCAAAAAAACATCGTTAACACAATAACGACTTTCATTTTATTTGTGTGAATAAATAAGTTGATTGGTGAGCTGCTCATAAGTTCTGAATGGACAATAAAATTGACCACATTATCAACAACCGAAAATTAACTAGATATTACAATTCCGACAATCTATATAACAATTCCGTCACAGCAATGATTTTCTGTATTCTGTAGGCGATTGCCCATAAATTAGTTTAAATTTCTTTGAAAAATATGAAGATGAATTAAACCCAGACTCTTCAACAATGGCAGTGACATTCATGCTGGTTTCTTGTAAAAGGTTTTTTGCATGACTTAAACGCGCCTCAAGCATCAGTTGAGTCGGGCTTTTCCCAGTTAAGCTCCGCAGCTTTCGTTGTAACTGCCTTTCAGTGATAAACAGGCTTGCTGCTAAGTCACTCATTTTAATTTCAGACTGGGAAATATGCGCTGTCATTTTTTGTTGAACATTTTTTAGAAACCCTTCTTCCCGACCATTTTCTACTGGTTTTTCTGATGAAATTTTTTCAGTATCAGCAACAAATATCTGACGATAATGCTCACGTGATTTTATTTGTTGTGAAATTAAATTGTCCACTCGCAATTTTAATTCAGTTGAGTCAAATGGCTTGGTTAAATAATCATTGGCTTCAACGGCAAGACCTTCAAGCTTGTCTTTTATTTCAGCTTTGGCTGATAATAAAATAAGAGGAATGTGGCTGGTTTTTATATCGCTCTTTATGGCTTTACATAAGTCAACACCATTGATCCCAGGCATCATAATGTCTGAAATAATTAAATCAGGTACTTGCTCCTGAGCCAACAACAAACCATCATCACCATTTGTCGCTGTTAACAGGCGATAATCATCACTCAAATGCGACAGTATGTACTCACACATGTCTTTGTTATCTTCTACAACCAAGACCAAAGCAGCGTTACTTCCATCTGGCTTCTGTGATTTATTGACAATGACATTTTTATCTTGTTCTACCACAGGTTCAATCGATACTGATTTTGTTTTTGGTGAAACCAAAGGCAAAGCGCTTTTCGGTAATTTAACAACGAATATACTGCCTATTCCATACTCACTTTTAACCAAGATATCACCACCATGACTTTCTATCAGCTGCTTAACCAATGCCAAACCTATGCCTGTACTTGCTGACCATTGTGTGTGTTGATGCTCACTATAATAAAAACGCTCGAATATATGTGGCAGCAGTTCAACATCAATACCACAACCTGTATCTTTAACACTGATCTCAATTGTATTGACATCAGTTTCAGTAACATCAACTGTAATCACACCGTCCTGATCAATGCTTTTTAATGCATTTGATAATAAATTATGCATGATTTTTTCAAAATCAGACAACTTCATTTGGATATTCGCTTCATCCAAGTCATGGCTTAAAGTTATCTCCACTTGTTTCTTTTGTGCAACACCATTAAATGAATCTATTATCACTGGCATAACATCAATCACCTCGATACTTTCATTTACTTTCTCAACATCAATATCACCCACTGATTCCAAACGCGAAAGCTCTAACAGTTGATTAATTAACTCCAATAATCGCCTGTTGTGCTTATTGACTGAGTTTAATTGTTGCCTCACCTCCAATGAGACATCACCAAATCTGCCATCTAAAACATCATTAATTGGACCTAAACTCAGTGTTAAAGGTGTACGGAATTCATGTGAAATATTGGTCAAGAAATTCGATTTTAGCTGATCTAGCACTTCGAGTTGTTGGCGAGACTTTTCCAGCTGATCTATATGGTATTCTCGCTCTCTTTCTGATTCTTTTTGTAGGGTTATATCTCGTAAAATCAATAAATGTCCAACAATTTCCTGCTGTTTATCAAGCAACGGTAACAGTTGTGTATTAACCAAAAAAACTTCATCTGAATTATTTAAGAAATGTATTTCTCTTTTTTGAACTTTAATATTTTCCAAACTGAAGTTTTGCGTAATAATTTCAGGACAAACAACCGGCCTGAGTTGTTGTTTATCATTGTGATAAGGCAAGGCCAAAAGGTTACAAGCAAACCTATTGGCGTCAACAATTAAACCCTTGCGATTCAAAGTAGCAACACCCTCTTTCAGTTGTTCAACAATTTTATCTCGAGCTATCGGCACGACATCTAACAGTTTAAATCGAGAAACACCCAATACAACCAATACCACTGACAACGGCGCACCCACACGAACTGAAATAACCCCAGAGACATACAGCAACAATGAAACAGTGGGCAAGCAAAGAACAAGAATTAATAGAACTAAATTTAAAAGACTCATCGCTGAGTTTTGTAATAAATACCAAGCCAACCAAGCCAAACTCCAGATAACTAAACCCAAAGCGTAAAAAGTATGAATCAATCTGACCATCAAAATGGGCTTTAGCTCAATCATCTGAGCAATGCTCAAACCCTCCATACCATCAAGACTCAAAGAGTCATTACTCAATACTATAATTACAACAACAATCGGTTCAATTGAGAGCAAACCAAGTAAAGTTAATGGAATTTTTTCACGCTTGATGTACTCATATGTCACCCAAAACCACAACACAGCAGTCGAGAAGCTAAGCAACAAATTAATTTGGTCATGAAAGAGCATGCCTTGCGCACCCGTGGTCATGCCATACAAGCTCAACAAACAAATAGTAAAAACAATAGATGTGAATACAGTTAATGGAAGTGCAACGGGTAAATGCCAGTTTTTCCAAACAACCCTTAGAAACAAAGGTGAAACCAATATCCCCAATACATTAAACAAAAAATAAAAAATCATACTCACACAGAGCTCTTATTGAACTGCCTACATATTAACCGCTGGTTTGTTTGATTAAAACCCTTGGTGTTCCACTTCAAAGAATGGCCAAAGGATTGCCCGATGGCAGTTAACTGATCTTTTTTCTCCTTCCCATGACAATATGGATTACTAAAATCAACGGCAAACTCAAACCTATAATCAAATGAACCCAAGATGAGATTGTCCGCCATGTTTCATCAGCCATGTAATAAAGCAGATAGGCTGTGGCTATTTGTAAAACAACGAAAGCAGTTAAGCTGATTCCTATAACCCTCGACCGACGAGTCTTCCAACTCAGCGGAATGTGGTTGCTTAGCATCGATCCAAATACCATCAACATGATGAAAGCAGCTGCCCCATGTAGCATCAACACATTGAACTGAAGTGGGTGTTTTTCAGGGCCAAAATCACCTTCTATCGCAACCCAATTATTCATGATAAAGAACGTTAATCCGGTTACCCAACTTACAGTCAGAGTCATATAAATTAAGCGTTTGAACCAAGGGCTTAATTTAACCTTTACAGCACTCATGTAAAAATCACATCGGCGTTGTAATGTGCAAATATTGGATCATCAACACCTTTTAATGCGGCCACCTTTGTCAAAGCATCAGCTACCATACACTGGTCGGTGAAAATACTCACAGTCGCAGGAATATCAACTTGCTTACCAGTGGTCACATCATAAATGGCACTGTTTCCAGCCAGGTAGTAACCAGAACTGCTGGCCACAGCAGCGTTTATCATCGGGATTGCTCGCATGGTTTTGTTTTTGTTAGGAATCAGTGTTACAAAATCCTGCCAATTGTACACTTTTAAATCACCTCCAGCATTAACCGATGCCTGTTCTAACGCCCCCGGCAAACCACGCTGTAACTCCTCAACTATCACCTGCATGGCTTGGTCAACAGCATAGCCTTTAGCAATCCCGCCCAAGTCCAAGAGCAACGGCCGTCTAAAATAAACCTGCTTTTCTTGAAGCTGCATAGCAGTTAAGTCGGTTGATGATTGAATGACAGGCGACATATCTTCAGGTTGAAAATTATTTGGAAGGTAACCATCTTTAACCAGCCATGGAGCCACACTGACATCAAAAGAACCATCAGATTTTTGATGCAAAACTTGAGCCATCGATAACACTTCATAAAGCTCTTTTGACAGTTCTATAGGATGTTGATGTGCATTTGAATTGATGTAACTTAATTCACTGTTGGGGTTATGAAAGCTCATCTTTTGATGAACTTTTTGCACCATTGAAAAAGCCTTATCAGAGGCTTTAATCAAAAGCTCATCATCACAATCAGCACTGATATTGACCTCAACAAAAGTTCCAAGAAACGGTTGGCACCGACTGATTTGATTCATGGCATCAAATATCTTTAAGCACTTGCTCCCAAGTATGGGTGAGGCGGTTAATGCCATCAGTCACATGGCGACAAGACATGGTGGCCCCAGATATATTCTTGATCTGAACGTCTAACTTCAAGATTTCTTCTGTTCCTTTCCCAAAGAACTGAGCTCGCCATTTTGGGTTTATGATTTCATCGCCATATGACTCTCGATAAGTTAATACTTCCACCGCTGTAACCTTACCTTCACTGTCCAAGCCCACTGCTAAATCTATAAATTCGTGCTTACCCACCACTTGATCAATGATTAACCATTGATTATCTTTAGATTTAAAGCCTTTGACTTTATTCAATCGAACCCTGGTTTCAGAACTGGCTTTGATAGATTTCATTTGTGCCTTGTCTAAAATAACTTCAAAAGGTTCAAGCTCGATATTTGGCCAAATGATCTTTTTAGCTTGTTCAACGGTTAAATAAGTTTTTGCGATTACACCAGAAGAGCCGAACAATAAGCCGGCTCCCAATAAAACAGATTTTTGATTAAAATCTCTGCGTTTCATACTTTTCCTATTAATCAAATTCAAAACCGATGGTTGCACCCACATGAACCCGCTCATGCTCATCCCAGTTCCTGTCATTTTCACTGAATGAAAACTGTGACCCACCGCCAGCAACTTGCCATAATACAGAACCTGTTATCCACCATTTTTTCTCCGCATAATGCAGTGAAGGACCCAAATAATTACCACGCTGATGTTGTGAACCAATTCTGAAGTCAGATAAATCAAAACTAGATCGGTCTAATTCTGGGTTGAACACACCATCCTCTTGTGGATTCAAATAATCAGATTGATGTCTGAATTCTAAACCTGCACTCCACTTGGGTGCAAATCGATAAGCTGCTGCCAAAGAACCATCAAAAGCAATTTCTTCTTCTAAAACGCCAGGCGATGTACGACGTTCCATTTCCATCTTTAAATTAGCAACGAACTGCAGCCTGTTATCCAAAAAGTTTTTTTGTAATATCGTGCTTATGGTAAAACTGTCTTGATTGATGTCCGCACCATCCAAACGATATTTGTTTCTGTTCTCATACCCCATTTTAAAGGCCAAGCCTACTGGGTCCTTATAAACACTCAAAACATTGTATTTCAAACCCAGTTCAAAACCACCTACTTGGGTGCGTTCAAATCGACCACCTTCACCACCTTGGGTTTCATACATAGGATTTAACTCTGGATCATCAACTGAATAATCATGATCAAACACCATCAGCTCTGCTGATAAAGTTAAACGATCAGTAATTCCATATTCTATTTCAGGCCTGATGTCATTGAATACATAGTCACCTGAATCTTTGCCACGACGTGAGATTACACCTAACTTATATTCCATTGCTCCTTTGGGTAAGGTATCAGAGCCCTGTGCATACATCCATTGGCCCTCTTCTGCCTGAACCTGTGAAACCATTGACAGTCCAATGGCAGCTGCCATTTTTAATAAAATTTTTCTCATGTGAAATTCGCGTTAATAAAATGTAAATTATATGAGAATGAGAATCAATGTCAATTGAAAATGATTGCTATTTAGATTTTTGCCAATTTAATTTACTTGTGGACATAAAGAAGTGGCTGCATTACCCATCTTAAAACTGAGTTATCTACAGCCAAAGCTCAACACACTTTTTTATTAATTCGATCAAGAACAATGTCATCACCACTATTACCAGATGCGACAGTTCCCTCTGCATAAAGCACTCTTAATACAGCCCCTCTCCTTAAGTACAGCCTAATACAATTCACCATAAGCCAGAATAGGCCGAGGCAAAATAGACACAATAAATACCGAAACTCAACGACTATGGACTAAAGTCCTTACTTCGAAATAATATTTCCGGTATTTTTATTTGACAAATTTTCCATGGTATTAAAGTAGACACTATTTTATTTTCAATGGATAGTTGGCTTCAGCCAACCTGTAAAACTGATGACTCTAAAACCTGTTGACTAAAGTCAACCACCCAAAAGTGGATCAAATATTCTTCAACACCTTAAACATCAATGTCTAGCAGCTAAAGCCTTGCACTAAAAGTGCATGGTTTTAACTAGCGAACTGAAACAATAAAAGAAATGGACGCATTGTTTTCAAAACCACGTAAATAACTTCGTTATACCAGTAGAGTCGGTTATGACATTCAGTATTTTCTGTAACGGATTAAAGATTTTGCACTTGAGAGGAACTTCGACTCCGCTCAGTCAACGCGCTGAGAAAACTTCGGCTCAACTCAACGCGTACAGAGCGGAGTCGAAGTGCATATTTAACGCCCAAGGCATAGCTTAATTGACAATCACTTTTATTTGTTCTTCTAACTCATTGACCAACGCTATAAAGTGATCACCTGTTCCTGGTCCGGCAAAGCCTGAATGAATGTTAACCACTTGATGATCACGGTCTAAGAAGATACTGGTTGGGTAGGCCACCACTTTATCTAAGAAACCCAATACTTTGGCCGCTTCTTTTTTGTCATTGATACCGGCGCGCAACAGTGGGTACTGGATACCAAAGCGTTTTTTAAATGCAGCAATTTGCTTCTTATCACGCTCCACATCATCGGTAAATTCAAATGCCAAACCAACAATTTCCAACCCATCAGCATGATACTTGTCATAAAAATCCACCAATACTGGCGCTTCATCATTGCAGTTAGGACACCAAGTACCAAAAATATTAATTAACACGGGCTTATCTTTGAACCTGTCATCTGTTAATTGCACCAAATTGCCTTTCAAGTCTTCAAATGCAAAAGAAACCGTGTTGTCATCCGTGGTAACTTCCACCATATCCCAACTGTCTGGTAACACTTCATGCGCATTGGCATTAGGCTCGGCTGTCCAAGTGGCGTGGTAAGAATCTCTTGACCAGAAATTACCATTAACTATTTTTCCATCGTTAATTTTTGCATCAAATAAAAACGCATGGGCGCCATCAAATGCGGATAAATACAAAGAATCACCCATGGCATGGCCTGCCAGGAAACGATAATCACCTGTGGGTGTTAAAAAAGTACCGTTGACTTTCTGACCACTTTGCTTGAATTCACCCACTGCAACAGAATCGCCATCTTCATCAACAAACTGTGCTTCCCACACACCATCAACAGTTGTAAGGGTTCGAGATGTAGGAAGTTCAAATCGATACGGATAGCCCCGGGTTGCAGAAAATGGCAATTTAGAAATTTTGTTCGGTGCTGTTTTTGACCATTCACCTTGCATGCTGTCACCTGATGCAGCAACAGTGGCCTTGATACGGGCGTCATACCAGCTGAATTGAATCTCGATAGAAGAACCATCAACGATAACTGCAGAAGTATCAACACGTTCTGGGCCATTGAGAATTTTGGCTTCATAACCACCAGTGGTTTTAACCATTTGAATACCAAAGGGCAGCTCTCCTCCAGGGGATTGCAACACGCCTCGCCACAGACCAGCCAAACTAACGGCTTTTGGCGCCTGCGCTTTTACAGGTTCTGCAACCTCAGGATCTGTGCTCTGATCACAAGCAACAACAAAAATAAACAGTATGGGTATCAGCAATTTTTTCATATGTATAAGACCTGTCGCAATAAAGTTACTTTCATTATATGTGCTCCGAACCCAAATATCATCAACCGAAATGTCGTATCACGTTCTATTTAGATGTTAAAACCAATGGCAATCGACTCACCCTAAAATCTGAGTAGTTGGTGAGCTTCTCAAATCAGAAGCTCACTCATGATAGGTCGCCTTATACATTACAATTTTTCTCGCAGCGAAATGAAATGGTGGATGAGCTATCTTAACTGCGTCCATAAATGTGTATATGCCAAAGCCAAACGTTCAGCCAATTGTTCATTGGTACTGGAACCACCATGTCCACCTTCTGTGTTTTCATAGTACCAAATGGGATAACCATAAGACATCATCTTAGCAGCCATCTTCCTCGCATGACCTGGATGTACTCGATCATCCCGTGTTGACGTGTAGAAAAATGTTGCCGGATAATCGGTATTGGGTTTTAAGTTTTGGTAAGGACTGTATGCTTTAAGGTATTCCCATTGTTCAGGCACATCAGGGTTACCGAACTCTCCCATCCAACTGGCACCGGCCAGTAATTTATTGTAACGTTGCATATCCAATAACGGTACACCGCATATCACCGCACCATAAAGGTCAGGTCGACGGGTCATGGTTGCACCAACCAGTAAACCACCGTTGGATCGCCCTTCAATACCTAAATGTTGTGGTGAAGTGATTTTGCGCTTGATTAAATCCATCGCCACCGCTTCAAAATCTTCATAAGACTTGGTTTTATTTTCCAATAATGCTGCTTTGTGCCATTTGGGACCATATTCACCGCCACCGCGAATACTGGCTGATACAAATACACCACCACGATCCAGCCACAGCTTTCCATAAGAACCTTCCAGCGCTTCATATGACCCCGAATAAGAAGGTGTCAAAGAATTCCTGAAACCACCATAAGAAAAAATATGCGTCGGGTTGCTGCCATCAAAAACGGTGTCTTTATTCATGACCACAAAATAGGGAACAAATGTTCCATCTTCAGATCGCGCAAAAAACTGCTCAACCTGATAAGGCTTTGGATCAAAGCTTTGGCTTTGAGACTTAACAGCTTTGGGTTTAAGTGACTGACCATTGACATGATACAAGGTAGGTGGGGTTATGAATGATTCATATTCTGCAAAAAAACTGCCGCTTTCATCATCAACAGCTGTGATACCAATTGCACCATTATCTGGAAAACTTATGCCTTTAATCATCCAACCTTCATCTGTTGGGCTGTAAACTTTAACTTGGCTGACCACATCAGAAAGCATGGTCACAATCACACTGTCATCAGAAGTACTGATGTTTTCTATGGTTTCATTACTTCTGGGTTGTAAGAACACTTGCCAATCATCCTTTTCTACCAAAGTTTTTTTACCGGTTAAAACATCTGGGTTAATGATCAACACCGAACCTTCTGAGATAAATTGCCCTTGGTATTGCCAGTCCTCTTTGAGCGAGATAATCATATTGCCTTGAAACACGCCACTGACTTCAGCCGTATTGGGTAAGTCTAGAGCCAAAGCTTGACCGTCCACCCACTGGTAATACTGGTTGGTCCAAAACGAAGTGCTATCGATAATAAAGTCTTTGGCTTTATCTCCTTTTCCGTCTCGAAAAGCAAATACAGAAACTGATTTTTCAGCCGCTGTTAATAATGTTTTCGCGGCAGATAAATCAGTGCCTCGTTGCCATAGTTTCATGATCCGTGGATAACCAGATTCTGTCATTGAACCTGCACCAAAATCAGTGGCCACAAACAAGTGATCTTTATCACGCCAAGTGACACGCATTTTTGATTTGGGCAAAGAAAATCCGTCTTTAATGAACTTCTTCTCTTTCATATTGAATTCTTTTACCATCACAGCATCACCACCACCTGGTGAGATTGATACCAAACAACGGCGGTATTTTGGTGCCAAACAATTCATGCCCTTAAAGACCCAATTACCCTCATGATCAGTATTGTATTGATCCATATCCAAAACAGTTTGCCATTTAAGATGATCTTTTTGATTGAAATCTTTGAGTTTGGCTCGACGATAAATGCCACGCGGGTTTTTTTCATCTTTCCAATAGTTATAAACCCATTCTCCACGCTGACTGACCGATGGGATGCGTGACTTGTTGTTTAATGTAGCCAATGCTTGGTCAAACAATTCACTGTATATTGGCATCATCTTGTATTCATTGGCAGTTTTTTTATTTTGTTGATGTACCCAATCCATAGATTTTTCGGCATCAACATCTTCTAACCAAATGTATGAATCTTCTTGGTTGCTGTCCTTAGCCACTACTTCAAAAGCAGCATGAAAAGAAAACAATAAAATGAATAAAAACAAATAGCGCATCGAATTCTCTAGTTAAATAAAAGCAAGATATTAACAGTTTCTCACCGCTATTTCAGCTGGCAGTGAGACAAGTTCTATATAAAGTGACTTTATACATACAAAATAGCATGTAAAATAAAAGATTCAATCAGGGTCAAAATTATGTGATTGGGCATACTATCAATACGACAGTCTATTGATTATTTTTGGTAGCAACGATTAATTCAAAATTAATGAAATTGATAATTAAAAACACCTAAAGACTTCACTTC